>JAKDLH010000415.1 GCA_030452945.1 Microlunatus sp.
AGCTACCCCAGCTCGTCCCTACCGTGAATGTAGCCGCTCGCAATCACTGGGTCCGCAGAACGGCGGAACTCCTCACCACCAGGAGCCTTCGCACCTCTCCGGGTCGCATTTGTCCGAGTTGACGACGCGCCGCTGAACGCCCTCCTACCACACTTCCCAATTCGACACGCCGTCCATTCATCGAGACGCGTCGAGTGATCTACACCACATTGATGGTGGTTTCGTCGCCGGTCACGTTGGCCCATTTCCGGGCATTTGTGACGCGTCTCCACAATTTGAGGGACAGCTGCAACATGCCTTCTTCGCCGAGAAGTGACAAGTTCATCGGTGCCGCGGCGGGACGACCGCCCTCCATGGATCACCCACCCTCGCTGCCGGACGAGACCGTGCCTGACCCAACAGCAGCGACTCGCCAACGCGACCAGAACCGAGGAGTACACCATGATCAGTACCCGAAGTGCGCCGTCACCCGATTTCGACCGCTCACCAGCGTCCCGAAAGCCGGGGCGCACCGTCGGCATCGCGGCCACTGCGACGCTCGCGCTGATCGGCACCGTGGCGGTAGCAGCCCCGGCGGTCAGCTCGCCGACCAGAGCCGACGGGCAGAAAGGGGCTCGTTGCAGCCTCAACGCCAAGCTCGTGCCGAGCTGCGGAGTCCTTTGGGGCGCCGCCCCCGCCGCATTCGACTACTCCTCCCGAGTAAAGTCGACCCAGCGCTTCGAGGGACTCATCGGCCGTAACCTGGACATCAACCACGGCTACAAGGCCAACAACCGGCTCTTCCCGAGTGCCGACGAGATCGCAATCGCGAACGGAGCGGGCGGTAGCGGCAAGCGCCTGCTGCTCATCAACTACCGGCCCGGCATGGACATGACGTGGAAGGCAATGGCCTCCGGCAAGGGCGACGCGCGCCTCGACCGGCTGGCCAAGTACATCAGGGGCCACTACACGGACAAGTTCTTCGTGTCCATCTGGCACGAGCCAGAGCACTTCGTCAAGCAGTCCGCGGGCTCTGGCATGACCGCCACCGACTACCGCAACATGGTGCGTCACGTGATCCTGCGGCTGAAGTCGAAGGGGGTCAACAATGCCGTCTTCGTGCAGATCTACCAGGGGTATCCGAAGTACGCCGCCATGTCGTGGTGGAAGGATCTCTACCCGGGCGACGACGTCATCGACTGGATCGGGACGGACTCGTACAACAGCGGCAAGACCTCCGGATACAACTCCGGTGACTTCCACGACATGGTCAACCGCAAAAAGGGCTCGTGGCAGGGCTGGTACAACTGGGCCACGTCGAAGCACCCCGGCAAGCCATTGATGATCGGCGAGTGGGGCGTCTTCGCCAACAAGTCGGCGCCGACCCGCCAGGCTTGGTTCTACGATCAGGTCCGCACGCAGCTCAGCTCCTACCCGGCCATCAAGGCGATGTCGTACTTCAACGCCAACAAGTTGGACAAGGGTACGACCCGGATCGACGCGAACAGTGCGTCGCAGAGCGCCTACCGAAAGCTCTCCAATTCGTTTCCCCCCATCGACCTCAACCGCTGACCGCGAACAACACAGCCTGGTGGGATCCGGAGCCGCTCTCACGTCACTGAGTGGGAGTGGCTCCGCCCGTCTGCACGCACCGTGACCAGGGCTGGCGCACGCTGAGGTCGGCAGTGTCGTAGCCGAACGCCGCGACCCGGTCGCCGAAGTCGGACTCGATGCGGCGCCGCTTGCGGCTGTCGATAAAGGAACTGGTGGCCATCGCTGACCACGTCCGCTCGTAGCGACTGCTGTGGCTTGCGTGCAGCGACTGGGAAGGGATCGGCTCCGACAGTCCCAACAGCGACTGTATGGGGGCCAACTCGGCGTCGGGGTCGGTGACGAGGTCCTCGTACCGCACGACGTGCACGCGTTCGAGGTGCGGCAGATCACCGAGGAACACCTCGTGAGCGTGCAACCAGTGCTCGACCATGTCGTACACCGAGGTGTAGTTCTGAAAGTTACGCGAGGCGAGACGACGCCATTTCGCGGTCGAGAGGGCGACCACGACCGGGTGGCGAACCACGACCACGAAGGCGCTGCCTGGAAAGAGCGCCTGGAGGAACCGTCCCATGATCAGGTTGGGCGGCGACTTCTCGAGCAGCAACTCTCGATCCAGATCCCAGAAGGGAGCCCACTCGTGCCACAGCAGCTTGGCGTTCTCAGGACTGACCAGCTCGGAGGCCTCGGTCAGATGGGCCCTCTGATCTGTGGCGAACCGACCCGGGCCACCGTAGCGTTTTGCGGTGGGATAGACCGACTGCAGGTGCTGGCCCTCATCCTCCTTGACACCGGTGTCGTGCAGCCCGCTGATGGCAGGGTGCTCAGCCATCGCCCGGGCCAGCGGCGTGGTGCCACTGCGGTGCAGACCGGCAACAAAGACGAGCCGGGACGCGTCGGGGTCGGTCACGGCGCCGTATCCGCGTCTG
>JAKDLH010000071.1 GCA_030452945.1 Microlunatus sp.
GACGCATCGTCGCGGTGACCACCTCGCCCACGAACGCCGCGGAGACGTTCCGGAACGCGCCGGCACCGATGCCCTCGTCGATCAGTTCCCGGACCCGGTCGGCCGCGGCTGCGGTGTTCTGCTCGTAAAGTTCGTGGGTCAAGGCGTTGCGGGAGAGGTCTCGGCGGAACTGGGGACCTGCCGGACGCAACGCCAGCGCGACCGCTTCCAGATAACGGGTGACCCGGGCTGGCGGAGTCCGGGTGCGAGAGATGGCGATTTCCACCTCGGCCGTGGCGCGCTTGAAGAAGTAGCGCACGATGCGGATCGTCAGCTGCTCCTTGCTGTCGGCCAGCACGTAGAAGGCTCGCTTCGAGCATTCCAGTCGACCCGCCAGGTCATCCAGCGTCAGATGGGCGAAGCCCTCGTCCAAAAACAGCTCCAGCAGCTGGTCGCGCAGCTGGAACTGGCGCGAGGTGAGCTGCTCCCCGAGCACAGAGGTGGATTCCATGGCGGTACTAAAGTACCCTTGTCCGTACCGCTGTGTGAAGCCGTCGTCTCAGTCTTCGATCAGGAAGGGCGTGGTCCCGATGCGCGTTGACCGCGTCCTGCCGACCCCCGAAGCGGCGGAGCTGGTGGAGCTGGTGCGGGAGATCGCCACCACCGAACTCGCGCCCCGCGCGGCCGCGGCCGAGGCGGCCGGCACCTTCCCGCGGGAGATGTTCCGGCTGCTGGGGCAAGCCGGGGTGCTGGGTCTGCCGTACCCGGAAGAAGTGGGGGGCGCCGGCCAGCCGTACGAGGTCTATCTGCAGGCGCTGGAGGAGATCGCGGCCGCCTGGATGACGATTGGGGTCGGGGTCTCGGTGCACGTGCTCAGTTGCCACGCGCTGTCGCGGTACGGCACGCCTGAGCAGCAGGCGAAGCTGCTGGCCCCGATGCTGTCCGGGGACGCGCTGGGTGCGTACGCGCTGTCGGAGGCCCAAGCAGGCTCGGACATCACCGCCATCACCACTCGCGCCAAGACTGCCGACGACGGCTATTCGATCACTGGCGCCAAGGCCTGGATCACCCACGGGTCGCGGGCCGACTACTACACGACATTCGCCCGGACCGGAGACCACCCGAGCCGCGGGCTGAGCTGCTTCGTGGTGCCGGCGGACGCGTCCGGACTGAGCTTCGGGGCACTGGAGCAGAAGATGGGGCTGACCGGCTCCCCGACGACCGCGGTCTATCTGGATGCCGTCCAGGTGGCGGAGGACCGGCGAGTGGGGACCGAGGGACAAGGCATGCCGATCGCCCTCGACGCACTGGACTCGGGTCGGTTGGGTATCGCCGCCTGCGCGACCGGGCTCGCTCAAGCCGCCCTCGACGCGGCACTCGACTACGCCACCCAGCGGGAGCAGTTCGGGCGGGCGATCGCGGAGTTCCAAGGCCTGCAGTTCCTGCTGGCCGAGATGGCCGCCGGGGTCGACGCGGCGCGGGCGACGTATCTGATGGCGGCCCGCAAGCGGGACGCCGGGCGTCGGTTCACCCAAGACGCGGCCGTGGCCAAGCTGATCGCCACCGATACGGCGATGAAGGTGACCACTGATGCGGTCCAGGTGCTCGGTGGCTACGGGTACACCCGGGACTTCGCGGTCGAACGGTACATGCGCGAAGCGAAGGTGACCCAGATCTTCGAGGGCACCAACCAGATCCAGAAGCTGGTGATCGCTCGTCAGTTGCTCCGCTGAGCACGTCGGTGCCGCCACGGGCGGCCCGGAATTCGGTGGGGGCCGCAACAATCTTGCAGCCATAATCGTGCTTGCGGCAATAATTGCGCGATTTTGGCGGGGCGCCCGAGGTCGTTACTCTTTCGTTACCGAACGCTTGATCGTTCATCCCGACCTGGAACAGCAGGTCTGCGGCTCGCGGCGGTTTCAGGAGCAGACTCATCGTGCGCAAGATCATCCCTGTCGTCGCGGCAGGCGCCACCGCATTGTTGGTTGCCGGGGCTTCCTTCAGCTACGCGGTCATGGACAAGGACGTCCGGCTCAGCGTGGACGGCTCCCGCCGGGATGTCAGCACGATGGTCGGTACGGTCGGCCAGGTGCTGGAGAAGGAGGGCATCGAGGTCGGCGAGCATGACGTCGTGGCCCCCAGCCCCGACACCCAGTTGGTCGACGGAACCTCGATCGCCGTCCAGTTCGGCCGGCAGGTCACCATCACTGTCGACGGCGCGCCCCGGACCTTCTGGACGACCGCTACCACCGTCGACCAGGCGCTCCAGTCACGTCGGATCGGGCTGAACAGCGGCGATCACGTCTCCACCAGCCGGAGTTCGGCCATCGGACGGGACGGGATGTCGTTCGCGGTCTCGACGCAGAAGACGGTGACGCTCGACAACGCCGGCAAGAAGCAACAGTTGAAGACCACCGCCCAGACCGTCGGCGACGCGCTCGTCGTCGCCAGGATCGCCGTCGACGCCGATGACGTGGTCAGCGCCGACCCGTCGAGTCGGCTGACCGACGGCGCGACCGTCCGCTACACCCGAGTCGACAAGAAGTCGGTGACCAAACGGTCGAAGGTCGACTTCGACACCACCTACAAGAACTCCAGCAGGCTCGACCGCGGCCAGACCAAGGTCCGACACAAGGGTGCTGCCGGCGTCCGGACTTCGGTATTCACTGAGATCCGCCATAACGGCAAGCTCGTCAGCCGGCACAAGACCCGCTCCGCGGTGACCACCAAGCCGAAGAACGAGGTGGTGCTGCGCGGGACCCGGGAGACGTCGGTGCTCGACGGCGGCAAGCCGGCCAAGGTGGGCGATGGCGGTGGCCGACGGTCGCAGATCTTCGTCACCGGCTACACCTACTGGGACAACAGCCCGCCAGGGTCCGCCCAGATCGCTCGGCCGCAGATCCACGACCGGGCCGGCGGAGCCGGGACCTGGAAGGACCCGGTTACCGTCGCCGTCCAATCCGGACGGTTCTCGTTTGGCACTCGGTTCTACCTGCCGGAGCTGAAGAAGTACTTCATCGTCGAGGATCTGTGCGGTGCCTGCAACGACGGCCGCGGCGGGGGCGCTTACACCCTCGACATCTGGCTCGACGGAAGCCACCTGAGCAGCGGCGGCGCAGAGTCCTGCGCGGCCCGGGTCACCGGCTTGCAGTCGGCCATCGAGGACCCGCGCTCCAACCTGCCGGTCGACTCCGGGTCAGTTTGCTGAGCCACGGCCGGAGGCGGACCACGCTCGACCCGACGGCGACCACTCTCGCCGGTGGGCGAGACTGACTTCATGCAGCTCGCGGACACTGACGTCGTTCTGGTCACCGGCGGGGCCTCGGGGCTCGGGGCCGCCACGGTCGAATCCGTGCTGGCGGCCGGGGCTCGAGCGGTGATCCTGGACCTGCCGGACGCGGTTGCCGGGCTGCCGCCACGGGAACGAGTCACCGCGGTCGCCGCCGACGTCCGCGACCCCGACCAGGTGCAGGCGACGTGGGACGCCTGTCTGGACCTGGTCACGCTGCGGGTCGCGGTGAACTGCGCCGGGGTCGCGACCCCGGGACGAATCGTCGGCAAACGTGGCACCCTCCCGCTGGACGACTTCCGCCGGGTGATCGAGATCAACCTGGTCGGCACGTTCAACGTCCTCCGGCTGGCGGCGACCGCCATGGTCGAGAACGCCTCCCTCGACGGGGATCGCGGCCTGATCGTGATGACGGCGAGCGTAGCCGCCTACGACGGTCAGATCGGGCAAGCCGCGTACGCGGCCTCCAAGGGTGGCATCGCCGCCCTGACGATCACCGCCGCTCGGGATCTCGCCGATCGACGGATCCGGGTGATGACGATCGCGCCCGGCGTGATGGAGACCCCGATGATGGCCGGTCTGCCCGAGCAGGCCCGCACCACCTTGGAGACTCTCGTGCCGCACCCGGCGCGGCTGGGCCGGCCGGCGGAGTACGCCCAACTGGTCGATCAACTGATCGCCAACCCGCTGCTGAACGGCGAGGTCATCCGACTCGACGGTGCCCTGCGGATGCCGCCGCGCTGACTCGCGCTCGTTGTCTGGCGGCCGACCCAGACTCCGTCAGCTCCGCAGGGTCGGCTTGTCCGTCCGGGCCCGCAGGGCGGCGATGTCGAGAAAGTCCTCGGCTGGCTCCGCACCGGCAGCGGGCGCCTCGTCACCGTCCTCCCACGGGTCGTAGGGCTGACCGTCGTCGGCGTCTGCGAAGCCCATCGACGGGTCAAACGGATTGGCCAGCCCCGCCAGCGTGTCCTCGGTGCTGACCGCGAGCGCTTCGTCGGGAAGCTGGTGGAGCACGGTCGAGATGTAGGACTGAGCCGCGTCGTGCACGTCGATTTCCCGCCCGGCCCGCTCGCTGGAGTACCAGCGGTGCTCCAGCACCTCGTGGTAAAACTCCGCCGGTTCGAGCTTGGCGCGCATCCCCGGCGGGACCGAGCTGACCACCGGCTCGAACAGCTGCGTCAACCACTGATGGGCCACGACGGCCTCGTCGGCGTTCTGCTGGTCAGTCCGGGCTCGGTAGTAGTCCAAGTCGTTGAGCAGCCGACGGGCCTGGTTCTCCTCGGTGTCCAGCCCGGTCAGTCGCAACAGCCTGCGAGAGTGGTGACCGGCGTCGACGACCTTCGGCTGAATCCGGATCGTGGACCCCGCGAAGTCGGTGGTGATGTCCAGCTCGGCCACGTCGAAGCCGAGGGCGTTGAGCCGGCGCACCCGCGACTCGATCCGGTGCATCTCACTGCCGTCGAACTCCTCGACCCCGGTCAGCTCGCCCCACAGCTCCCGATAACGGTTCTCGATGGTCTCCACCAGAATGAGCGGCTCGAGAGACTGATCGAGCAGACCTCCGGCCTCCAGATCGCAGAATTCCCCGAAAAGATTGGTTCGGGCGATGGACAGGTCGTGCTCCCGCTGGCCGTCGCTGAGGCTCTCGTGCAGCTCCCCGGTCTCGGCGTCGACCAGATACGCGGCGAACGAGCCGGCGTCCCGGCGGAACAGGGTGTTCGACAGCGACACGTCCCCCCAGAGGAAGCCGCTGAGGTGCAGGCGGGCGAGCAGTACGACCATGGCGTCCACGAGCCGGTTGACGGTGTCCTGCCGGACGCCGCGGGAGAACAGGGACCGGTACGGCAGGGAGAACTGCAGGTGCTTGGTGATCAGCACCGGGTCCAGCGGCTCACCGTCCGGGTCGAACCGGCTCAGCACGACCCCGTTCGCCTCCACCGAGGGGATGTCGATTCGAACCAGGTCACGCAGCAGCCGGTACTCGTGCAGAGCCAGGTGCTCCAGCACCTCTTTGAGGGCGTACACCTCACTGCCTACCCGGACGAACCGGACCACGTGCCGGGAGATGCCGCGGGGGAGCGCAACCAGCATCTCAGCCGGCCAGTCCGCGAGTGGCGTGTCCCACGGCAGGGTGATCAGTCGGGCGTCTGGCTGCGCGGACAAGAACCGTGGCACCGGACCATCCTTTCATCGGCCACGACTCCAAGCATCTCCCCGCAGCCGCCGCGGGCCGTCCTCCTGGGCCCGGCAAACCCGATTTCACCGGCCGCCGGCCAGGAGTTCACGCCGGGACGACAACGCGCCCCCCGCCGTAGCGGAGGGCGCGTCGCGCAGCTGTCGTGCTGGCCTACCTGCCGGTGGTCTCGGTCAGCCGGCGACCGTCGGCCTGGGAGAACACATGCACTTGCTCCGGGTCGATCTTGAGCCGGACGGTGGCCCCACGCCTCGGTGGCGTCCGGGAAGAGATCCGGGCGGTGATCTGCTGGGCGGTCAGCTTCTCCTCATCGCTCAACCCGGTCACCGTCCCGTACAGGAACGCGTCCGCGCCGAGCTCCTCGACCACTCCGACGTCGATGCCGATACCGTCGGTGCCTTCGCCGAGTTCGAAGGTCTCCGGGCGGATACCCAGCATCAGCCGCTTTTCCTCCGACGCCTTGCCCAGCGTCTCGCGGGGCACCGGCACCACGTAGTCGCCGATGTGGATGCCGTCCTCGGACACCTCACCCTCGATCAGGTTCATCGCGGGGGAACCGATGAAGCCGGCCACGAACAGGTTCCTCGGGTTGTCGTAGAGGTTCAGCGGGGTGTCGACCTGCTGCAGCAGGCCGTCCTTCAGCACCGCGACCCGGTCGCCCATGGTCATCGCCTCGATCTGGTCGTGGGTGACGTAGACGGTGGTGACGCCGAGCCGGGTCTGCAGGGCCGCGATCTGGGTGCGGGTGGAGACGCGGAGCTTGGCGTCCAGGTTTGACAGCGGCTCGTCCATCAAGAACACCTGCGGTGATCGCACGATCGCCCGTCCCATGGCCACCCGCTGCCGCTGGCCGCCTGACAGCGCCTTCGGCTTGCGGTTGAGGAAGTCCTCCAGACCCAGCAGTTTGGCCGCATCCTGGACTCGTTGCTGACGCTCGGTCTTGGGCACCCCGGCCATCTTCAGGGCGAAGCCCATGTTGTCACCGACGGTCATGTGCGGGTAGAGCGCGTAGTTCTGGAACACCATCGCGATGTCCCGGTCCTTCGGCGGCAGGTCGGTGACGTCGCGGTCACCGATGTGGATGCTGCCGGCGTTGACCTCTTCCAGGCCGGCGAGCATCCGGAGCGAGGTCGACTTGCCGCAACCGGACGGTCCGACCAGAACCATGAACTCGCCGTCGCCGATATCGAGGTTCAGCTTGTCGACGGAGGGGTGATCTGCACCCGGGTAGACGCGAGTTGCGTCCTTGAAGTTGACTGTGGCCACGCCACACTTCCTTTCCACGGGCAGGTACGTGCCCGACGATCCGTAGTGGAAATAGCAAGATCGAGAATCTCACGGTCGACCCAGCGGTGACAAGGACCGGGTCGCGAAGGTCCTGCGGGATGGGACGCCGTCGCCGGGATCGGACGCCGGCCCGCGGTGGGTCGTTCCTCAATTTTTGACCAGCCGGTCGTAACTCGCGGGTTCGGCGGGCTGGTGGGCCACAATTTTTGACCGGCGGGTCCTAACTTGCGGGTTCGGGGGCTGGTGGGCCGCGATTTTTGACCAGCCGGTCATAACTCGCGGGTTCAGCGGGCGGATGGACCGCAATTTTTGACCGGCGGGTCCTAACTCGTGGGTTCGGCGGGCGGATGGACCGCAACTTTTGACCAGCCGGTCGAAAATCGCGGGGTCCCGCGGTCTGCTGGGCCTCAGCTTCTGACCAGTCGGTCAGAGCTTGCAGCCCAGGTAGCTCGAAGAGTTGTCGACTTCATCGAGACGCAGCGGCGTGTCGTCACCGTGACTCGGGGAGATCTCGGACCACACTGACGGGGAAACTCGACCGCCCTGCCGGGTATGAGCCGGCAGGGCATTCGTCTCAGTAGCGTGCCTGTGGATCTAGGCGCCCGGGGTGATCAGTAGCGCTTGGTGACGATCTGCTTGCCCAGCGGCATCAGCGAGATCGGAATCAGCTTGAGGTTGGCGACCGCCATCGGGATGCCGATGATCGTGATGCACAGCGCGATCGCTGTGGTGATGTGGGTCAGGGCGATCCACCAGCCGGCCACTACCAACCAGATGATGTTCCCGATCAGCGAGAAGATTCCCGACGTGGGTCGCTCCACGACCTCGCGTCCGAACGGCCAGGCCGCGTAGTTGGCCATCCGGAAAGACGCGATTCCCCAGGGAATGGTCACGATCAGCAGGCAGCAGATCACCCCGGCCAGCATGTAAGCGAGCCACAGCCAGAGGCCGCTGAAGATGAACCAGATGATGTTGAGCAGGGTGCGCATACATCGATTCTCGCGGATCGGCGGTCGTGGGCAACCCGGTGATCCCCCTGGCTGCCACCTGAGGCAGCGCCGGAGCTCCGTCACCCGGGGGTCGGTCACCGCCGTCGTCGAGGGTTGTGTTTTGAGTTGGACGCAAATCGCGACGAAGAGCGATCCCGGTCGTGAAGCCGGTCATCACCGCCGTGGAGACGAAACTCATCACCGACCCCAGCCGTAGGACGCCGAAGAGCACCATCACGATGCCACGAGCAGGGTGAGCGTGGCGATGTTGCCGGCGTCGCTCGGACCGAGTCCGGCCTGGGCGAGCACGCTCTGGCTGGACAGGGCGATGGCCCTGGTCAGGGTGGCGCCATCAGCACGGTCCGCGCGAAGACGGCACCGACCAGAGCCGGAGCCATGCCGGAGTGGAGACCGAGCACCGGATGGAAGCCACCGATGCTGGCGTACGCCATCCTTCGGGGATGCTGAACAGCCCGGTCACAAAACCGGAGACGACATCCCTGCCGGTGGGTCGCCCAGACGCGGCACGCTTGGCGGCCGATCCTGGCTGGGCAAGCGTGATCCTCCTGGTCCGGGTAAGCAGCACTAGTAGCCCGGCATCGCTGGTCGGATCACCCTGAGCGTGTGATGGCCGAATCGGGCGGAAACCGGTTGACTGGACCGCGCCGGCCATCGGGCCGATGTGCCGGCCACCAAACCATCGCGTGGCGACGAGCTCGAGGAGCGACTATGGGAGAAGTGATCGGCGACATCCTGCCGCTCGCTCTCGGCATCACGATCAGCCCGGTACCGATCATTGCGGCCATCTTGATGCTGCTGTCGCCGAAGGCGAAGGGGACCAGCGTCGGCTTCTTGCTGGGCTGGATCGCGGGCATCGTGATCGCGCTGGTCGTGTTCATCCTGCTGGCCTCGGTGATCACGCCCGCGGATCCGGACCAGCCGCAGCCGGTCGCCGGGGTGATCAAGCTCCTGCTCGGAGCGCTGATGCTGGTGATGGCGCTCAAACAGTGGCGCGGTCGGCCGCACGGCGACGAGGAACCGGCTCTCCCGGGCTGGATGTCGGCCATCGACCAGATGACTGCCGTAAAAGGCTTCGGGCTCGGCTTCCTGCTCTCGGCCGTGAATCCGAAGAACCTGCTGATGGGCGCCGGCGCGGGAGTGACGATCGGCTCGGCCGGGCTCGGTGGCGGTTCGGTGGCGGTGGCTGTGATCGTGTTCACGGTGATCGCGGCGGCCTCGGTCGCGGTGCCGGTGATCGGCTATCTGGTGGCCGCCAAGGCGATGGCCGGGCCGTTGGAGTCGCTGCGTACCTGGTTGGTTCGCAACAACGCCACGGTGATGGCCGTGCTGCTGCTGGTCATTGGGGTGACCCTGCTGGGTAAGGGTCTCGGGAGCTTCTGATCGTGCCCGGCCTGCCCGACGGTCAGGGCTCCAGCCGCGCCGGGTTCAGTCCCGCCAGCCGGGTGCTCATCACCCTCGCGGCGACCACGGTGGCCATCGTCGGGCTGCACCTGGGTCGAGAACTGATCGGCCCGTTCGCCGTCGGCGCACTCGTGGTTCTCGTCGCTCACCCGGTCCGATTCCCACTGGAGCGGCGGGGTGTGCCTTCGGCCGTCGCCACCGCTGCGGTGATCGCGGTGGCGTACCTGATCCTGATCGTGATCGGTGCGCTGGTCGTCGTGGCCGTGGCCCAGTTCGTCGCGCTGCTACCGAGCTACGCCGACCAATTCAATGCCGCCGAGCGGCAGGTGACCGAAACCCTGAGCTCGCTCGGCTTCAGTGCCGACAGCGCGGCTCAGACGGGGCGACTGCTCAACCCGGAGAAGCTGATCGGGGTAGCGGCGGCAATCAGTTCGGGAGTTCTCGGCGCCGGCACCTCGTTCTTCTTCGTCTTTGCCTACATCGTCTTCATGGCTGCCGACGCCGCGGGCTTCAGCGGTATGGCTGAGCGCTTCGCCGCGACCAAGGCGGACGTGATCGGCGTGCTGGCTCGCTACGTCCAGAGTGTCCGACGCTATCTGGCAGTGAATACGGTGTTTGGTGCGATCGTGGCCGCACTCGATGGGGTGGTGCTGGTCATGCTGGGGCTGCCGGCCCCGGTGCTGTGGGTGATCTTGGCCTTCGTCACGAACTACATCCCCAACATCGGCTTCGTCATCGCCCTGGTTCCTCCGGCGTTGCTTGCGTTGCTGACCGGTGGTTGGGGACCGGCCCTGACCGTCGTGGTGGCCTACTGCGTGATCAATCTCGTGATGCAGACCTTCATCCAGCCGAAATTCGTTAGCGACGCCGTTCGTCTGAGCCTCACCTTGACCTTCGCCTCGGTGTTGTTCTGGGGAGTCATCCTCGGACCGATCGGTGCCGTCCTGGCCATCCCGGTGACGTTGTTTCTCCGCGCGCTGCTGCTGGAGACCGATCCGGACGCCTCCTGGGCACGGTGGGTGACCGGCGACCGGGCGGAGCCGAGCACCGACTGACCCGAGTCCAGCACGAACCGGGCCGCCTTCCCGGCTCAGCGGTACGGCAACACCAGGCCCCGCTGTTCGGCTGCGCGCGGCACCTGGCCTAAGCGTCGCCCGTTGAACGAACAGCTCGTCATCCAAGATGATGCTGGTGTCCGCGGCCGGATAACCCCCATCGAAGGGGGTGGGCAAAATCGTGATAGCGGTCAGCTGATGTCACGGGGGCTCTCCTGGTCGTGAGATCGATTCTGTTCGTTTGGGCTTGAGCCGCTACCTGAAGATTGTCACCCGTGGACCGCGCTGACTCATTCGCTCGGGATGAGAACCTGTCGCGTCCGCGTCGCTAGGGTGCCTACCATGGGTCTCCCCTCGTCTGGCGATCCGCCGGGTCGTCGCGACCACGCTGACCGGCACCCGACGCGAGCGGCCCTGGCACGGCGGGTGCGGAGGTGGGGTCGGACCAGCTGGGCGCTGGTCGGCATCGCGTTGGCGATCGCCATCGGCTACTCGGCCGCCGCGGCGTTGAGCGGTCTCGTCGTGCCGTCGCTGTTCGCGGTCTTCGCCGGTGTCTCCTTGGTACCGGTGCTGGACTGGTGGGTGGCCAAGGGGCTCAATCGCCGGCTCGGCGCACTCATCCTCATCCTGGGGCTGGGTTCGGTCGTGCTGCTCGGCGGTCTTGTCCTGCTGCGGGGCCTGGTGCTGGAGGGTGACGCCATCCGGATCACGGTGGTCCGGGCGGTTGGGGCCCTCCACTCTTGGCTGGACAACGGCGATCCAGGCCGCAGTAGCGCTCTGGTGGACGCCGTCGCCAGCAGCGCCGCTCCGCTGCTGACCGGTGCCGCCGCCTGGGCATCCGCATTCTTCTCCGTGACGTTGGCGTTGGCGATCGGCGCGTTCGTGGCCGTCTTCATGCTCTACTACGTGCTGGTCGACTGGGCCGAGCTGCGGGAGTGGGTGGCGCGCCACCTCGGCGTGCCGGCCGAACTGGGATCCCAGATCATCGAGGACGCGACGGACGTGGTCCGGCGCGGCATCGGCGTCCTTGCCATTCTGGGGGTGATCGATGCGACGCTCATCGCCCTCACCATGGCGCTCCTCGGTCTCCCGTTCGTCCTCGGTGTGGCGGTGGTGCTGTTCCTCGGCTGCTTCGTCCCGTACTTGGGCACGTTCGTGGCCGGCACCTTCGCCGTCCTGATCGCCCTAGGTGGGGGCGGTCCGGGCGATGCGGCTGTGGTGCTCGTGGTGATCTTGGTGGTGGAGATCGTGGTCCGCACCCTGATCGGCAACTGGCTGGCTAGCGACCGGCTCGCGCTGCGGCCGTTGCCGAGCATTGTGTCGAGTGTGGTGGGCGTCGCAGTCGCCGGCCTGCTCGGGGCGGTGCTGTCGGCACCGGCTCTCGCGTTGGCCATCGCGGTCTCGCGCCGGGTGCGGGCCGCACGAACGACCATCGCGACGGAGGGCTCGTGACCACCGAAGGGCGGACACGTCGGCTTCGTGGCTGGTGGGATCGGGTACCGCGCGGCACGTTGGGCAAGGATGTGCCCGCCGGGCTGGTGCTCGGAGTCGAGAGCGTTCCCGACGGTCTGGCCAGTGGCATGCTCTGAGGCGTCTCACGCTGGTCATCCCGCTCCGGTACCCGGTGCTGGTGGGAGTGGCTATCTCGATCATCCTGCATGTGGCGCGCCAGGCAAACAGGATCACTTTGAAGCAGTGGTCGCTGACCTCGACCGGCCGGTCGAGCCCCGCCTCATCCCGCTGGCCGCTCCTCGCAGTGAAGCCGGTGGAAGCCCACCAGTCCCAGCCCGAGCGTCTCGCACCGGGCGATGATGCCGTACAGCTCCGCCTCGTCGCTGGCCTGCAGCAGCAGCACGGTCTCGTGCTCATCCCGACGGGTTTGGATGGGCCCGAAAGTGCCCAACAGCTCGGCGCTGATCGTACCGGCGATTCGGAACTCGTAGGTGCTGGTCACGTGGGCAACCCACCGTCGTTCCGGTTCATTCGGATAGCGTTGTCTGCGACCGGCTCTCGGGCGTCACCCCGACCGGGTGAGATCTATCCGACGGCGCGATCAGGCCAACAGGAGGACCAGGGGTGGAGACAGCGGGCAAACTGTGCGGTGCGGCGGGGGGAAGCCGGGCGAAGTCGTATCTCACGTGCTGACTCCGTTGGCGCGCAACGTCGTCCGGCGAGAGCGTCTCTTCGAGGTGCTCGACCGGGCGTGGACGACGCCGGTGGTCGTAGTCTGTGCGCCGCCTGGCTACGGAAAATCGCTGCTGGCCTCATCCTGGTTGCACGACCGGGACTTGCCCCACAGCGCGTGGGTGAACCTGGCGACTGCTCACGAAAGTGCCGGCCATTTCTGGTCGGCGATTCTGCGAGCCCTGGCCGGCGCCGTTCAGTTCAGGATGACGAGGCTGACGAGCTCGCGGTGATCGAGTCC
>JAKDLH010000416.1 GCA_030452945.1 Microlunatus sp.
CAGAAGGGGACCCGTCATGACCCAGCCCACCCGCCGCAAGTCCAGCCTCACCGGCAGCCCTGTCGCGCCGCCTGAACGGGCGCCTGAGCCGACTCCCGAGGCACCACAGGGCGAGCGGCCAGCCGAGCAGCCGGCCCAGCCGCGCAGAGCGTCGCAGAGCAAGCACAAGCTGTCGATCTACCAGGACCCGGCCGATACCGCCCGGCTGCGCGCCGCCTATCGGCACACGCTCGCCGCGTCGACCGATCGGTCGTTCAGCGACTTCATCAACCGAATCCTGATGGCCGAGGTCGAACGGCTGGAGACGCAGCACAACGGTGGCCAGCCGTTCCGGGGCGTCGGCGCCGGCGAAATCCCGACAGGCCGCCCGGTGGGGGAGTGAAACTGACGCCACACGCCGGCCACCTATCCAGATGGGGCGGGGGTCGCTTCTCATGCTGGCCTGTTCGGGCGCCAGCACAACCCCGCCGCCGGCGTCCTGACGGAGTTACCGGGTTGTGCCCTCGCCCGAACTGGCCTACAGCTCTCGCGTTCCCCAGCACCACATCTCAGGAAAGGATGATCCGCTCATGACCGACGAGTCCCGGCTCCTCGACGAGCTAACCGAGCACGGCGGCGTCTTGCGACGCGTGGAGATCGTCCGCGGCCGGATGCGTCAATGGCAGCTGGCACCCGGTGACCTGGGCTACATCGACGTCAGCGATCCGACGAACCTCGACCCCGAGCATCCGCTGTATGTCCGAGCCGACCATCCCGAGCTGGCTCACGTCTGTGACCGGATGGAGTCCGAGGCGCACGACCCGAACGTGCAGCCCGACGACATCAACGAACTGCGCGGGCGCGCCGGCCTGGGCCAGGGGTAGAGGCCATGCGCCGGCGGACGCTGATCCTGGGCTCCATCGCGGCAGCCGTGGGGGCGGTGGTCGGCGGATGCACCTCGAGCAAGCCCGTCCTCGCCGCGGTGCGGATCGGACCGGCTCCGGTCGAGTTCCGGGTCGAGGTGGCGCAGACCGCCGACCAGCAACGCGACGGCCTCAACGGCCGCGACGAACTGTCAGCAGGTACAGGGATGCTGTTCCGATTCGGTAGCCGCAGTGAGCAACAGGTCTGGATGGCTGGCATGAGTTTCCCGCTCGACGTCGCGTGGATCGCCGACGGCAAGGTCGTCGCGATCGACACCCTCACCGCGTGCACCGAGGCCGACGAGAACGACTGTCCCCGCTGGACCTCACCGAGCCCGGTCGACGCGCTGCTGGAGGTCCCCGCCCACTCGCTGGCCACTGTGGTCCCCGGGATGGCTGTCACCGTCGACGAGTTGCCGTGACCGTGCACGCCCACCTACGCCAGGCCAGCACCGGTCTGCGCGATGCGCCCGAGCCTGAGCGCCGCCACGTCCAGGTCGACGCTGACACCTACGAGGTCGCCCGCGACCGCATCCTGGCCGATCTTCCCGAGGGATGGATCGTCGCCAGCTGGCGGGTCGAGCGATGAGCGACGACCAGGTGGCGGTGACCGTGCAGATGCTCGCCCTCGACTTTGGCAACAGCGCCAACAACCAGCTGCTGTGGGAACTGACCGGCGACCCGATGGAGTGCCACTACGCCGGCGCCCGCTGGGTCGAGCGGGCCGCCAAGGCGAACCCTTCCCAGGCCGAGGTCTACCGACGCTTCCTCGACCGCATCAGCGGCCTGGCAGACCAACCGCCGCCCGAGTCCGGCATCACCGCGATCATCAACAAGCCGCTCCGGCTCATGTGGTCGGTGACGTGGCCGTGGGCACCGCACTCTCGATCAACCGCACGCACGTAGGGCAGCGATCACCCCATCAACCGGGCGGAGGGTTCGGGTCGTTCCCGTAGCTGTTCTTCTCGCCGATGGTGCCGTCCATCTTCTTGATGGTGTGCTCGACGCCATCGCGTTGCGCCGCCGCCCGGCCCTCCGCGGTCTGCTCTGCCTTGTTCCCGCCGACGCTGAACGCTCGCTCGTTGCCCTGACGGCGCGACTTCCACTGGCCGTCTTCGTGGTAGGTCTCGATCGGCTTCTTCGCCATCGCTCGCCCTTCTTCTCTGGACAGGTGTCCCGGTCAATCTCACTCTAGGGCTCGGCCCCACGTTGCGGCCCGTCTTCGTGACCTCGCCTGGTGGTCGGTGCGACGCTTGCTCAATGGCTACCGCCCCGGACCTGTTCAGCGGCCCGGTGCAGGTGATGCTCACGAAGGCCCAAGAGTCGATCCCGCGGGCTGCAGCTGGTCAGCTGGCGTACGAGATGAAGTGGGACGGCTACCGCGCTGCCCTCCAGATAGCGTCGGCCGGCACGGTGCGGTTGTGGTCACGAAACGGCACCGACCTCTCGCTCGCGTTCCCCGATCTGGTCGAGGCCGCCGAGGGCCAGGTGCCACCGGGGATCGTGCTCGACGGCG
>JAKDLH010000417.1 GCA_030452945.1 Microlunatus sp.
CTCGAGTGGGACGTGCTGGGGGCCGTCGCGGCGGGGCTGCGGGGGATCTGGCTCGATCGTGGAGGTTCGGGAGGCACCGGCCATGCCGCCATCCACACCCTTGACACGGTCACTGCCGTCCTCACCGCCATGGCCTGAGTGCTGACCCGGACGAGCCACCGCGTCGATTTGGGCGGGGACGGGCGGACCGGTAGTATTCGTCTTCGGTTCGCCCCGCAGCACGCCTCGGCTCGTGCGGACGTGAAACCCCTTGGGGTATGGTGTAATTGGCAACACAGCTGATTCTGGTTCAGCCATTCTAGGTTCGAGTCCTGGTACCCCAGCCACGGTCTGCGGTGGTGGGCCGATTGGGAGAAAACCGAAGTTCACGCTAGGGTTTTCTTCTCGCGCCGAGTTTGCTCGGTGACGCGACTGGCCCCGTTGTGTAGCGGCCTAGCACGCCGCCCTCTCAAGGCGGTAGCGCGGGTTCGAATCCCGTCGGGGCTACCATGCACGAAGGCCCGGAACCCCAAGGGATCCGGGCCTTCGCCGTATCCTGCCCGTCGGCGACCGTATGCCGTCGGGATGGCCATAGGTGGCTCAGCCGAGCTTGCGCAGGCGGGGGAGCACGTCGGTACAGAACTGGGTGAGGAACCTGGCTTGGTCATCGCCGGGGGCGTGGATGACCAGGTGGTCGAAACCCCAGTCGAGGTACTGCTTGATCTGCTCGAGTGCCTCGTCCGGCTCGCTGGCCACGATCCACCGCTTGGCGACCTGCTCGTCGGTCAGCCCGTCCGCGAGCCGCTCCATCTCGACCGGGTCGTGCACGCCGTGCTTCTGCTCCGCGGTGAGCGACAGCGGCGCCCAGAACCGGCAGTTGCGCACCGCCGCCTCGTGGTCTCGGTCGTAGGACAGCTTGATCTCGATCATCTTGTCGATGTCCTCGCGGGTGCGCCCGGACGTGGCCAGCCCCTCGTCGAGCGCCGGCAACAGCCGGTCCTCGTAGAGATCCCGGCCCTTGCCCGAGGTGCAGATGAACCCGTCCCCGGACCGGCCCGCATACCGCGCCACGACCGGCCCGCCGGCCGCGACGTAGATCGGCACCGGCTCCGCGGGGCGGTCGTAGACGGTCGCGTCGTGGGTGCGGTAGAAGTCCCCCTCGAACGAGACCCGCTCCTGGGTCCACAACCCCCGGATCAGCCGGACCGCCTCGCGGAGCCGGGCGAAGCGCTCCTTGAACTGGGGCCACGGGTTGCCGGCCGCGCCGACGGCGACCTCGTTGAGCGCCTCGCCGGTGCCGATGCCCAGCACGATCCGCCCGGGATGCAGCGCGCCCAGCGTGCCGAACGCCTGCGCCACCACCGCCGGGTTGTACCGGAAGGTCGGGGTCATCACCGACGTGCCGAGCACGACCCGCTCGGTGCGCTCACCCGCGGCCGCCAGCCACGACATCGCGAACGGCGCGTGCCCGCGTCGGTGCCGCCACGGCTGGAAATGGTCCGAGATGAACACCGAGTCCAACCCGAGCGACTCGGCCTGGACGGCATACTCGACCAGCTCCCGCGGCCCGAACTGCTCCGCCGACGCCTTCCACCCGATCCTCAGCACCGTTGTCTCCTCCGCCGTGGACTTCTCCTCGTCAGCGTAGACGGCGGGTGCTCACCAGTGGACGACGACCTTGGTGCTGACCGGGGCCTCGTCGTAGAGCCGCACGATCCCGTTCCAGTCGCGCACGTTGACGCACCCATGGGACGAACCGTTGTAGCCGAGGCGGGCGAAGTTGGACGAGTAGTGGATCGCCTGGCCGCCGCTGAAGAACATCGAGTACGGCATGGGGGTGTGGTAGAGGTTCGAGATGACGTCCTTCTTCTTCCACGTGATGGCGAAGGTGCCCTCCCGCGTCGGGAGAGCCTCGCTGCCGAAGCGGACGTCGAACTGGTACCGCGGAACCCCGTCGACGACCCACGTGAGCATCCGGGTCGACTTGCTGATGCAGATCGCTCGACCCGTGAGGCAGCGCTGGTCGACATCCCAGCTGAGCTTGCCGGGCTTCGGCGCGACGGGCTTGGGGAAGATGTTGTTCAGCTCGTCACGGCTTGGTGGCCGGCTCATCGAGACGATGCGGTTCCAGGTCCGCTCGTCGAGTGTGCCCGTCGCAACGAACCCGCGCTTGGCCTGGAAACCCAGCACGGCACTCGTCGTGTTCGTGCCGTAGTAGCTGGTCACGTCGCCGTGCAGCCAGCGCAGCTGCCGCAGGCGCGCCTGCAGCTCGCGGACCTTCGGTGAGGACGTGCCGGGACGGAGCAGCACGACGGGTGCCGGTTGCGGGGTCGCGCTCGGCGTGGGCTTCGGGGTCGCGCTCGGCCCCCGCGTCGCCGCGGGTCTTGTCGCCTTGGCGGGCCGCGAGGTCGCCCGGGTGGTCGGGGT
>JAKDLH010000418.1 GCA_030452945.1 Microlunatus sp.
CATCACCGGCCGGCGGGTCCGCCTTCGGGGCCGGCGGGGCGCTGGCGCCGGGAGCAGGCGTGCTCTCCTCCGGACAGGTCAACGTCGACGAAGCCACCGGCACCTTCGGAGCTCGGCACCCGTTGGGGTCGGCGGTGCCGGCGGCGTGCGCAGCTGATCCGCTGAGACTCATGAGTAGTCCCAGCACCAGGGCGACGGCCATCCCGGTGACGCGTCCGCGCGTGGACAACGAGGACTCCCTACTTCCCCGGTAGCTGGAGCTCGGGGGTGTCGGTTTCGACGGCGTTCGCGGGAAGGGTCCAGCCCTGGTCGGTGCCCAGCAGATCGGCGCGCTCGGCGAAAGAGGTGACCACCTGCCGCGGATCGGCCGGCTTCGGCACCTCCGAGGCCGGGTAGGCCTTGTTCCCCGACTGGCGCCAGTCCCCGTCCACCCAATTGACCGTTATGTCGGCGAGGGTCCAACCGATGTGCAGGTTGGTGGTCGAGGTGGCGTCCTTCGCGTCGACCCCGTACACGTAGGGGCCCCACATCATCACCCGCACCTCGGTGGGGGATGCTTCCACGATCCGGTACGCCCCGTACTGCAGGTAGACCGCATCCCAGATCCGTTTGCCGGGGTCCGGCTTGCCGTCGGTGAGAGGCTGGCCCTGGTCGTTGACCTGATACTCCGCCCGCATCGCGTCCACGGTGGCCTGGCTGTAGCCCATCTTCTGCCGCGCCTCCGGGCTGGCGAACATGTACGCCTGGATGGCCTCGTAGTGGCTCTGGTGGTAGTACGCCGGGCCGACGTCGACGATGAGGAAGTTCATCGCGGCCTGAACGGCGCCGTCGGTGGTCTTGGGGAAGCCCGTGCGGAGTTCGTAGATGTTGCTGATACCGCCGCCGCCGGCCTCGACCCCCGATCGAGGTAGCGCCTCGACCACCCGCGGCGCCTGGGTCGATGACGTCGACGGACCCTGGCCCGGTGGTGGAGGGGCAGGGTCGGATGGCGTAGCCGAGCCCGTCGCCCGGACGATCAGCGAACCCACCACCACCCCGACCACCGTCGCGACCAGCACCGCCAGCACGATGATCGCGAGCCGGCCGTTCCTGCCGCCACGCGGGGTCGATGTCTCAGACGGTGCGGTGGCCCCGTCGACGCGGACCGGCACGTCGTGCTCCCTTCCTTTCGTGTGGTCTCTAGCTCAACGCCAGAGAGATCAGGCTGACGGCTGTGGCCACCAACCCGAGTGCCAGCAGCACGAGCGCGATGACCCGGCTCCGGGTCAGTCGTGGTCCCGGCGGCCGGGTCGAGCGGCGCCGCTGAAGGCTTCCGTCACTACGGACAGGCATGTTGTTTCCTTTCCTCCGGCTCTACAGAAGTGCTTGGACGACGGCGGGGATGATGCCCAGGAATATCAGCGCCATCACCGGCACGCCGATGTCCATCACCCCGTCAGCGGTGGCCATGGGCCGACCCCCGGAGCGGGACGCGGCGAACTCCAGCCCGCC
This sequence comes from Microlunatus sp., assembly GCA_030452945.1. Classification (GTDB taxonomy): domain Bacteria; phylum Actinomycetota; class Actinomycetes; order Propionibacteriales; family Propionibacteriaceae; genus Microlunatus. Next base: position 1,492 of record JAKDLH010000418.1, read on the forward strand.
CTTCATCACCAAGACGACGGCGCCAACCAGGCACAGAATCCAGACCACGCCGATGAGCATGATCAGCTTCGGGCCGAGCGCCTCCGCGAACGGGCCGAGCGTGGGTGAGACGCTCTGCATCACCTGATCGAGGGTCCCCGCAGCGGGCGCCGGGGACGGTTGCGGTTCATCTGGGTTCATAGCTTCTCCATTCCTTGAATATTTTTCATCGCGGCGGCGCACACGGCCGCCCCGAAGCGGTCCAGGGCGGTCCGGGTGGCGGGCCGGAGCTGGTCGTGCACGATCGGGCGGTCCGCTTCGATGTGCGGATCCGGCGGAATCTCGACCACGGCGTGGGCGAGTGCGGAGAACATGGGCATCGCCATCTCCCGGGCGCCGGGAACCGCCTCACCGACACCGTTGGACGCGACCACCACGGCGTTTTGTACCAGCAGCTGGTGTCGAGGAGAGACGACGGCCATGTCGTTCAGCATCTGGGTCGCCGGGGTGATGTGAGTCGGCCGCCACTTGGTCGGCACCACCAGGACCGTCGCGTCCTCGATGGCCGCCCGGAACGCCTCATGCGCCTCGTTGTTCGCGGTGTCGACGACGATGATCTCGTAGAACCGGCCCAGTAGCGCCGACGCCGCCCGGTACTCGCCGCCGTCGAGCTGCTTCTCCGCGTTCCGCGAGGTCACCATGGCATCGAAGTTGCCGGCCGGTTGGTGCCGCACGTAGCGGCTCAGATCCGCGTGCCGCACCTGCTCCGGTGTCATCCCCGACAGGTCGTTGATGAAGTCGCGGGTGGTGCGGGGGGTCCCGTTGACCACTGTCCGCAGCGCCATCACCCCGCGAAGCTCATGGTTCTCGAACGCGCACACCCCGCCGCCCCGGGCCAACCCCAAAACCCCGGCCAGAAAGACCGACAA
>JAKDLH010000072.1 GCA_030452945.1 Microlunatus sp.
TCCACCCGCTGGTCTGCACCGCCTTCAACGCCGACTTCGACGGCGACCAGATGGCGGTCCACCTGCCGCTGTCGGCCGAGGCCCAGGCCGAAGCTCGGATTCTGATGTTGTCGACGAACAACATCCTCAAGCCGGCCGACGGCCGGCCGGTCACGATGCCCACCCAGGACATGATCATCGGGATGTACTTCATCACGATGCAGCGCGACGACGCCCTAGGTGAGGGCCGGCTGTTCGGCTCGGTCGCCGAGGCCGTGATGGCCTTTGACCGGCGCGAGCTCAGCGTGCAGGCCAAGATCAGGCTGCGGTTGACCGACATCGTGCCGCCGAGGGATCGGGAGCTCGCGCCGAACGGGACGATCCTGATGGAGACCACGCTGGGCCGCGCCCTGTTCAACGAGGCGCTGCCGGCGGACTACCCGTACGCGGACTACGAGGTGGGCAAGAAGCAGCTCGGACAGATCGTCAACGACTTGGCCGAGCGCTACCCCAAGGTCGACGTGGCGCACACCCTGGACGCCCTCAAGGATCTCGGTTTTCACTGGGCCACCCGGTCCGGGGTCACGGTATCCATCGGCGACGTCAGCACTCCGGCTGACAAGACGGAGATCCTCAGCGGCTACGAGGACCGGGCCAGCAAGATCGACAAGCAGTACGACCGTGGTCTGATCACCGAGGACGAGCGGCGCCAGGAATTGATCGAGATCTGGACCGACGCGACCTCCCGGCTGGGCGCGGCGATGGAGGCTAACTTCGAGCGTACGAATCCGATCTACATGATGGTCCACTCCGGAGCGCGAGGGAACATGGTGCAGATGCGCCAGATTGCCGCCATGCGCGGGCTGGTGGTGAACCCGAAGGGCGAGATCATCGCGCGCCCGATCAAGTCGAACTTCCGCGAGGGTCTGTCGGTGTTGGAGTACTTCATCTCCACTCACGGCGGTCGGAAGGGTCAGGCCGACACCGCGCTGCGAACTGCGGACTCCGGCTACCTGACCCGTCGTCTCGTCGACGTGGCTCAGGACGTGATCATCAGGGAGGAGGACTGCGGCACCGAGCGGGGTCTGACCAAGATCATCGCCGACGGTGACGACGGTGCTGTCCTCACCCTGAACGAGCACGTGGAGACTGCCGTTTACGCGCGGACCCTGGCTACCGACGTGGTCGGGGCGGACGGAGAGGCGTTGCTCACCGCGGGTGTCGATCTCGGTGACGTCAACATCGGCCTTCTTGTGGACGCGGGTGTCCGCCAGGTCAAGGTGCGCAGCGTGTTGACCTGCGAGTCCGGATTCGGCACCTGCGCGAAGTGCTACGGGCGTTCACTGGCCACTGGCAAGCTGGTCGACGTCGGCGAGGCAGTGGGGATCGTCGCCGCGCAGTCGATCGGCGAGCCCGGCACCCAGCTGACGATGCGCACGTTCCACACCGGTGGGGTCGCCGGAGACGACATCACCCAGGGTCTGCCGCGGGTCACCGAGCTGTTCGAGGCCCGTCAGCCGAAGGGCAAGGCGCCGATCTCGGAGGCCGCTGGTCGGGTCGAGATCGAGGACTCCGATCGGGCCAAGAAGATCATCGTCACCCCCGATGACGGCGACGAGCCGGCCGAGTTCGCGGTGAGCCGGCGTGCGCGCCTGCTGGTCGAGGACGGCGACCCGGTGATCGCCGGTCAGCAACTGACCGTCGGCACCCCGGATCCGCAGGACGTGTTGCGGGTGCTCGGTGTGCGTCGGGTGCAGGAGCACCTGGTGGATGAGGTGCAGTCGGTCTACCGGACCCAGGGTGCGCCGATCCACGACAAGCACATCGAGATCATCATCCGGCAGATGTTGCGCCGGGTGACGGTGATCGAATCCGGCGACTCCAAACTGCTCGTCGGCGACCTGGTCGACCGGCTGTCCTACGAGGCGGCCAACCGCCAAGTCGTCGCCGAGAGCGGCACGCCCGCCTCGGGTCGCCCGGTGCTGATGGGGATCACCAAGGCGTCGCTGGCCACCGATTCGTGGCTGTCTGCGGCATCGTTCCAGGAGACGACCAAGGTGCTCACGGACGCGGCCATCCACGGCAAGTCCGACAGCCTGCTGGGCCTGAAGGAGAACGTGATCCTCGGCAAGCTGATCCCGGCCGGCACGGGCTTGGAGCGGTACCGCAACATCCGGGTCGAGCCGACCGCGGAGGCGCGGGCCCAGGCGTACTCGATGGTCGGCTACGACCAATTCGACTACGACTTCGGGTCCGGGTCGGGCGCAGCGGTACCGCTGGAGGAATTCGACCTCGGCGACTTCCGCTGAACTGAGGCCCCGCGTTTTGTACCGCTATCCACGCTCATTGTGGATAGCGGTACAAAAGTCTGATCGGGTGGGTCGCTAGCGTGGGGCCGGTGAAGGTCCTGGAGGTGTTTGCGCCGCTGTTCGGCCATTGGCAGGGCTCGGAGGAGCAGTGTTCCTCACGCTGGGGGCCCGCGACGACCGCCCGGTCGGCACTCAGCTTTCGCGCCGACGTCGGCGGCGCCGCGATGGTAAGCGACTACCGCCAGGTCCGGGCCGACGGTTCGGAGTTCTACGCCCATGGCGTCTTCCTGGTCGACGACGCGCTCCAGGTCTCGTGCTGGTTATTCGATTCCTACGGCTATCCGCCCGGGCCGCTCCTCGGCGGCTGGGTGGCGAAGGAGTTGGTGTTGACCAAGTCCACCGAGCGCGGGACGGCGACCCACCGGTTCCTGCTCGATGGCGAGGATCTGAGGTACGCGATCGACTTCGCAACCGGTGAACAGCTCGAGCCGTTTTTGCGCGGCCGCTATCGGGCCGTGTCCGCCCACTGATTGTCCACGTGCACTAAGAGAGGCAGTCGATCAGCCAGCAACTGGGCGATGGCCGACTTGGCGGCCGCCAGGGCCCCGGTGATGATGACGATGACGCGTGCCGCGTCCGCGACGATCCATGTGGTGATCTTGTCCGACCGAGGCCGGGATTGGACAGCCGATCAGCCTGACGTACGTAGCGTCAGGGTCGCCTACGCTCGTGCGGTGCCTCATTTGAACTCCGTGAATGTTGGTCGCGCCCAGTCCAATCCGTACAAGGACACCAGGAGCACGGGGATCGGCAAACGGCCCCAGTCTGGTCGGGTCGAGGTTCGGGCGCCGGGGCCCAAGCGCGTGGGCGGGTCGGCGCGTCCGAGCTAACGTCTGCGTGCAATCGCGCGAATGCGTGGGCGGATCGGCGCATCCAAGCTAACGTTTGCGTGCAATCGCGCGGGTACGTGTGCGAGTCGGCCAGCTTGTCGACATGTTGATCAGAGCAATTACTCGGCCAGCAGTCGAAGCGTCTCCACACGCGCCGGCGCGGCGTCCAGCGGCGTGTCGCGGTACGCACCGGCGATCGGGGAGATCATCACCTCGTCGGTGCCGAACTGCTCGGCCAAGGCAGTGATACCGCCAGCCACGGAACTCGGCGTACCGACGAACCAACCGCGGGCCAGGTCCTCGGCCGCGGCCCGGTCGGCGGCGGACCACGAAGCGGACTCCGCTTCCTCGACGTTGTCCTGCGCGGTCAGGGGCTGTCCGGTCCGCAGCCGCCACATCGACCGGCGCTGGGGGAGAGTCAGCCGCTCGGCCTCCGCCTGGGTGGTCGCCACGGCGGCGTTCACCACGGCGATGGTCACAGGCTCCGGCGACAACGTCGACGGCTGATAGCGGCTGCGGTACCGTTCCAGGGCGGCCAGGGTCTGGCCGCCGCCGAAGTGGTGTGCGAACACGTACGGCAACCCCTGCGATGCCGCCAGGTCGGCGGAGTACATCGACGAGCCGAGCAGCCAGAGCTGCGGAGTCGTCCGGGCGGCCGGGGTCGCGGTCAGCCCGTACGTGTGTCCCGCCAGAGACAGGTGGACACCTTCGGGCTGCATCATCAGCGTCAGCGTGCTCAGGTCCTCGGCGAAGCTCTCGACCTGGTCGTCCCGGCCGTCATGCCGGAGGCGCGCATGCCCTCCGCGCAGCACGTGACTGGTGACCCGGTCGGAGCCGGGTGCGCGACCTATGCCCAGATCGATCCGGCCCGGATAGGTGGCCTCCAGCAGCGCGAACTGTTCCGCGACGACCAAAGGCGCGTGGTTGGGCAGCATCACTCCGCCCGACCCGATCCGGATCCGGCCGGTCGCGCTCGCCAAGATGGCGATCAGGACCGGCGGGTTGGTCGCGGCCACGGCCGGCATGTTGTGGTGCTCGGCGACCCAATAGCGGGTGTACCCGAGCTCGTCGGCCGTTCTGGCCAGCTGGACGGAGGCGGTAACCGCGTCCGCCGTGGACTGGCCGGTGCGGACGGGTACGAGGTCGAGAACAGAGAGCCGGGTCACGTCAGCGACAACCTGCTCGACCCATTCGACATTCCCTCTCCCGTTGTCGCTCGGGATAGACGTTGTCGCTCGATCTGCGGCTAGAGCGACAACCACAAACCCGAGCGACTTCGTAGGGCAGGTGGTTTGGCGGGTCGCGCTACGCTCAGCCGTCGGGTACGGGAACGCCGCTCGACTTTGACCCTGTGCGTCCGAGGGGATAACCTTGACGCTTGTGTCCGGGCTAGTCCCGGCTCTGGTGCGTGCCCCAAACTGGTCCAGTAGTCCGGGCTTTGCGGTGGTGTCGCACGCGTGGTCTGGCATTAACCTGCGGGACCACGACCAACATCCACGCAGCAGAAAGAGACAGCAAGCGGTGCCCACGATTCAGCAGCTGGTCCGCAAGGGCCGCACCGACAAGGTGAGTAAGAACAAGACGCCCGCGCTCAAGGGTTCGCCCCAGCGCCGTGGCGTGTGCACCCGGGTGTACACCACCACGCCGAAGAAGCCCAACTCGGCGTTGCGCAAAGTCGCACGGGTTCGCCTGTCGTCTTCGGTCGAGGTCACCGCCTACATCCCAGGCGTCGGTCACAACCTGCAGGAGCACTCGATGGTGCTTGTCCGCGGTGGCCGGGTGAAGGATCTGCCGGGCGTGCGATACAAGATCATCCGCGGTTCCCTCGACACCCAGGGTGTCAAGAACCGCAAGCAGGCACGTAGCCGCTACGGCGCCAAGAAGGAGAAGTAATGCCGCGCAAGGGCCCCGCGCCGAAGCGTCCGGTGATGGTCGACCCCGTCTACGGATCGCCGCTGATCAGCCAGCTGGTCAGCAAGATCTTGCTCGACGGTAAGAAGACCGTCGCCCAGGGCATCGTCTACACCGCCCTCGAAGGAACCCGGACCAAAACCGGCATCGATCCCGTGCAGACGTTGAAGCGGGCGCTGGACAACGTGCGGCCGTCGCTGGAGGTCAAGAGCCGTCGTGTGGGCGGCGCCACCTACCAGGTCCCGGTCGAGGTGAAGCCGGCTCGCGCCACCACCTTGTCGATGCGCTGGCTGGTCCATTTCGCGCGGCTGCGGCGCGAGAAGACCATGTCCGAGCGGCTGATGAACGAGATCCTGGACGCATCGAACGGCCTGGGGGCTGCGGTGAAGCGCCGTGAGGACACCCACAAGATGGCTGAAGCCAACAAGGCCTTCGCCCACTACCGCTGGTAGATCGCGGTCCGTCGAACGGTCGTGATCCGACTGCTCGACCTCAGATCACCGGCTCAGATCCACGAGGAAAGGTTGAAGCCGCACCATGGCTGTCGACATCAAGACCGATCTGACCCATGTCCGCAACATCGGGATCATGGCGCACATCGACGCAGGCAAGACCACCACGACCGAGCGCATCCTGTACTACACCGGAATCAACTACAAGCTCGGTGAGGTGCACGAGGGTGCCGCCACGATGGACTGGATGGAGCAGGAGCAGGAACGCGGCATCACCATCACCTCGGCCGCGACGACCTGCCACTGGAAAGACCACCAGATCAACATCATCGACACTCCTGGGCACGTCGACTTCACCGTCGAGGTCGAGCGTTCGCTGCGGGTCCTGGACGGGGCCGTGGCGGTGTTCGACGGAGTCGCCGGCGTCGAGCCGCAGACCCAGACCGTGTGGCGCCAGGCCAACCGCTACCAGGTCCCGCGGATCTGCTTCGTCAACAAGCTGGACCGTACGGGGGCCAGCTTCGACTTCTGCGTCTCGACGATCAAGAACCGGCTGAACGCCGTGCCCGTCGTGCTGCAGCTGCCGATCGGCTCCGAGGCCAACTTCATCGGTGTCGTCGACCTGGTCAAGATGCGCGCACTCACCTGGCGGGGTGAGACCACGATTGGCGAGGACTACGACATCGAGGAGATCCCGGCCGACCTGGTCGAGGCGGCGCGTACGGCCCACCACGAGTTGATCGAGCTGGTCTCCGACTACGACGACGACTTGATGGAGGCCTACCTCACCGACGAGGACTCGGTCGATCCGGAGTTGCTCATCGGGGCCATCCGCCGGGCGGTGCTGTCCAGCGAGATCACCGCCGTGCTCTGCGGCAGCGCCTTCAAGAACAAGGGCGTGCAGCCGCTACTGGACGCGGTCATCGCCTATCTGCCGTCGCCGGTTGACGTGCCCGCCATCGTGGGCTTCAAGCCCGGCGACGAGTCGGTCACGATCGAACGACACCCCGACTCCGGTGATCCATTCGCGGCGCTGGCGTTCAAGATCGCCGCCGACCCGCACCTGGGGCGGCTCACCTACATCCGCCTCTATTCTGGCACTCTGCAAGCCGGCTCCACGGTGCTCAACTCCACCACGGGTCGCAAGGAGCGGATCGGGAAGATCTACCAGATGCACGCCAACAAGCGTGAGGAGATCGCCAGCGTTGGTGCCGGCCAGATCGTCGCCGTGATGGGACTGAAGAACACCACCACCGGCGAGACCCTGTCCGAGCAGGGCAATCCGGTCCAGCTGGAGTCGATGGACTTCCCGGCCCCGGTGATCGAGCAAGCCATCGAGCCGCGGACGAAATCCGACCAGGAGAAGCTGGGCACCGCCATCCAGCGGCTCGCCGAGGAAGACCCGACGTTCCGGGTGCACACCGACGACGAGACCGGGCAGACCATCATCGCGGGTATGGGGGAGCTGCACCTTGAGGTGCTGATCGACCGGATGAAGCGGGAGTTCCGAGTCGAGGCCAACATCGGTAAGCCGCAGGTGGCGTACCGAGAGACTCTCCGCCGCCCCGTGGAGAAGGTCGAGTACACCCACAAGAAGCAGTCCGGTGGCTCCGGTCAGTACGCTCGCGTGATCATCAAGCTGGAGCCGCAGGAGCAGGGCTCGGGCTACGAGTTCGTCAACGCGGTCACCGGCGGACGGATCCCGAAGGAGTACATCCCGGCCGTGGACGAGGGCATCCAGGACGCCATGCAGTTCGGCGTGCTGGCCGGGTACCCGGTCGAGGACATCAAGGTCACCCTGAACGACGGGGCGTACCACGACGTCGACTCCTCTGAGCTCGCCTTCCGGATCGCCGGTTCGATGGTGTTCAAGGAAGCCGCTCGCCGGGCCGACCCGGCCCTGCTCGAACCGGTGATGGCCGTCGAGGTGACCACTCCCGAGGACTACCTGGGCACCGTGATCGGTGACCTGAACGCCCGGCGCGGACAGGTGCAGGCGATGAACGACGCGCACGGCAACAAGCTGATCGAGGCGTTGGTGCCGTTGTCGGAGATGTTCGGCTACGTGGGCGACCTGCGGTCCAAGACCTCGGGTCAAGCCTCGTACTCGATGGAGTTCCACTCCTACGCCGAGACGCCGAAGTCCATCGCCGAGGAGATCATCCAGAAGGCTCGCGGCGAGTGATCGCGGCCCTACCAGAGCAGTGGAAGAACCGTTTGACCTAGAACGGATCGTCGGAAACACTTAGGCCGGACCAAAACCCCGGTCGAACACGTACAAACCCAGAAACGCCTCGCCGAGAAAGCGTGGCGAACCAGCTAGAAGGAGCCTCAGTGGCCAAGGCCAAGTTCGAGCGGACCAAGCCGCACGTCAACATCGGCACCATCGGGCACATCGACCACGGCAAGACCACGCTGACCGCGGCGATCTCGAAGGTGCTGCACGACAAGGACCCGGTGGGGAATCCCAGTACCGAGGCCTTTGATCAGATCGACAAGGCGCCAGAAGAGCGCCAACGCGGGATCACGATCTCCATCGCCCACGTCGAGTACCAGACCGAGAAGCGCCACTACGCGCACGTCGACTGCCCGGGTCACGCCGACTACATCAAGAACATGATCACCGGTGCGGCCCAGATGGACGGCGCCATCCTCGTGGTGGCCGCCACCGACGGCCCGATGCCGCAGACCCGCGAGCATGTGCTGCTGGCCCGTCAGGTGGGTGTGCCTGCGATCGTGGTCGCGCTGAACAAGTGCGACATGGTCGACGACGAGGAGATTTTGGAGCTGGTCGAGCTCGAGGTCCGCGAGTTGCTGAGTGACTACGAGTACGACGGCGACGACGCGCCGGTCGTCAGGGTCGCGGCTTTCCCGGCGCTGAACGGCGACGAGAAGTGGGGCGACTCGATCCTTGAGTTGATGAACGCCATCGACGAGCACATTCCCCAGCCCGAGCGTGAGATCGACAAGCCGTTCCTGATGCCGGTGGAGGACGTCTTCACCATCACCGGTCGGGGCACCGTGATCACCGGCCGGATCGAGCGTGGGGTCGTCAAGGTCAACGAGACCGTCGACCTCATCGGCATCCGCGACACCAAGCAGACCACCACGGTCACCGGTGTCGAGATGTTCCGCAAGCTCCTGGACGAGGGACAGGCGGGCGAGAACGTCGGTCTGCTCCTGCGCGGCACCAAGCGTGAGGACGTGGAGCGCGGCATGGTCGTGATCAAGCCGGGCACCACCACCCCGCACACCGAGTTCGAGGCTCGGGTCTACATTCTGAGCAAGGAGGAGGGCGGCCGGCACACGCCGTTCTTCAACAACTACCGTCCGCAGTTCTACTTCCGCACCACCGATGTGACCGGTGTGGTGAACCTGCCGGAGGGTACCGACATGGTGATGCCGGGTGACAACACGGACATGTCCGTGCAGCTCATCCAGCCCATCGCCATGGAGGAGGAGCTCAAGTTCGCCATCCGCGAGGGTGGCCGGACCGTTGGCGCCGGCCGCGTCACCAAGATCGTCAAGTAAGGAGCTGTGCTCGTCGGGATCCGCGAGAGACCTTGCCGATCTCGGCCACAGCGCTCCCAGGAGTAACGAAGGGCCCCACACCCGACGGTGTTGGGGCCCTTCGCCATCCTGGGAGACCGGGCCATGCTCGGTAGATCAGCGGGTGAGAAGGGCGACCGGGAGAGCGGACAACAAGTCCGCCAAGGGGATCGGACCCTCGTATCCACGCCCGGTGAGCGCGTCGGTCCAGCGGCCGTCCAGCTGCAGTGCCGTGCTTCGCCAGCCACCGGCCCGGGCCAGACCGATAGGTAGCCGAGTGGCGACCGTGATCGCTCCGCCCCGGTCGTAGGCGATCACGTGGCCGGCGGCCGGCCCGGACACCTCCGCCGGGGTGTAGCTGGCGAACAGCTCCGGTCGGTCACGGCGCAGTCGCAGTGCGGTGGCGGTCACCCACAGCTTCGCCGCCCCCGACGCGTCCACCGCCGGCGCGTTGCTCAGTTCGCCGAGCATCCGGCTGCGAACGGCGAAGTCGACCCGACGCCGATTGTCGGGATCGACCAGTGAGTTCTCCCACAGCTCGGTGCCCTGATAGACGTCCGGGATTCCCGGCATCGTCAGCTGGACCAGCTTCTGGCCAAGAGCGTTGGACCAGCCCGGCTGCTCCACCAGCACCAGTACTCGCTGCCACGCATCGCGCAAAGCAGCATCGTCGTAGGCCAAGTCGATGCCCGCCTGCACCGTCTCCTCGTACTCGGCGTCGACGGCGGTCCAGGTGGTCTCTTCACTCGCTTCACGCATTGCCTTCTCCGCGTACGCGTGCAGTCGTTCCCGCTCCACCGGGCCGGTACCGATCAGCGTCTGAGCGAGCAGACAGGCGAAGGGGCGGTTCCGGATGGCCGACCGAGCCAAGAAGGCCGTGGCGAAGTGCTCCCACTCCGGTCCGATCTCGGCCAGCACGGCCAGCCGGGCGCGGACGTCTTCACCTCGCTTGGTGTCGTGGGTCGACAACGACGTCATCGATGCCGGCTGGAGTCGTTGACGAACGGTCTGCAGTGCGTGGAAGTCGTCGAGGCCGAGGCCGAACTCGCCCGGGTCGCTGCCGACCTCGTTCAAGGCGACGAAGCGGGCATACCGGTAGAACGCCGTGTCCTCGGTCCCCTTGGCCATCGTCGCGCCGCTCAGTTGCTGCAGTCGTCGGGCCAGCTCGTTTGCTGGATCGTGCATCCTCGGGCCGAGAGCGGCCAGCGTCGACGCCAGCTCCGGCCGCCGCTGCTCGGCGAGCACCAGGGCGGCGTCCAGGTCGGCGACCCCGTCGGGCAGGTAGGACCGGTAGACCCTGAACGCCACGGCGACCTCGGCGATGGCGGCGCCGGCCTGGGGTACGTCCGGGGCGAGAGCAGCGATCCGCTCGACCTCCGCGGTGAGCAGGTTGTTCACGACCATCCGCTTGCCGCGCTCGACGTGTTCGGCGCTGGTCGCCAGATCGCCAGTCAACCGCTGATAGCACTCGGTCATCTCCGCCTCGGCCTCGGGATCGATGAAGACGCCGTTGACCTCGCGCATCGCGTCGTACCCGGTGGTCCCAGCCACCGGCCAGTCCGGCAGCCGCTCCCCGGGTTCGAGGATCTTCTCTACCGTGATCCAGGCGCCCGGGGCGAGATCGGCCAGCCGCTGCTGGTACTGCCCCGGATCCACCAGACCGTCGGGGTGGTCGACCCGCAGCCCGGTGACTCCCTCGGCGACCATCCGCGAGATGCGTTCATGGGTGGCCGCGAATACCGCGGGATCCTCCTGCCGGACGCCGGCGAGGGAGGTGACAGCGAAGAATCGTCGGTAGTTGAGTTCGGCGTCGCCACGGGAGTAGTGAAGGAGTCGGTAGTGCTGGCGCTGGTGCACCGCCTCCGGATCCTCGTCCTCTCGCCAGCTGCCCGGCGCCAACGGGAAACGGTGCTCGTAGTAGGTCAGCTTGCCGTCGGTGATCGACAACACCGCGTCGTCACCGAGCACCGGCAGGGTGATCGGCCGACTCCAGTCGATGTCGAACCAGCTCGCGTACGCAGAGTCGCGCCCATAGGTGAGCACGTCCCACCAATACGGGTTCTGTGGCGCCGCGCCGATTCCCACGTGGTTGGGCACGATGTCGACGACCACCTGCAAACCGCTACGACGGGCAGCGGCCAGCAAGGCAGCCCAGCCCTGCTCGCCGCCCCGGTCGGCGTCGATCCGGGTCGGGTCGGTGGTGTCGTAGCCGTGGTCGGAGCCGACGGTGGATTGCAGCACGGGGGAAAGGTAGACCGCTCCCACGCCCAGCGCGGCCAGGTAGTCGATCGTGGTGGCCGCATCGTCAAGGGTGAAGGTCCGGCGGATCTGGAGGCGGTAGGTCGAGGCGGGGGGCGTCACCCCCGAAGGCTAGTGGTCAGGAATCGTCGTCGGTCGACCGAGGCCCCGGGCCAGCCGGTAAACTGGCGGCCAGGAACAGTTCGACCTGACCGTCTCGCCGTGGGTCGGCCCCGCCGCCCAGCCAACTCAGGGCCGACACTCCACCAAAGTATGGATCCAGGCCATCGGCCACCACGACCTGCTCGCCGTCCTCGACGAGGGCGTCGGTGACCTGAGCCGAAAATCCTGGTTCGAGCCGCACCGCGCCGGGCACGGCGTTGAGTCGCGGTGCTTCGATGGCTGCCTGCGGTGGGACGTGCTCCAGCATTTTGATCATGGTCTGCACCAGGGCGGACCTGATCCGACTGCCGCCGGCCGCCCCGGCGGCCACGATCGGGCGTCCGCTCGGATCGACGGCCAGCATCGGCGACATCATCGAGCCCATCCGGGACCCGGCCGCGATGCCTTCGCGGACCAGCTCTCCTTCCCCGAGCATCGAGTTCAGGTGTACGCCGAAGCCGGGCACCCACACCCCCGAGCCGAGTCCCATGCTGGTCGTCACCGCGCAGACATTTCCCTCGGCGTCCGCGGCGACCAGATTCGTGGTCTCGGAGCGCCGATCCGGGGCGCGTAGGCAGCGGACCAGCGCTCGGGCCGCCCGGGGGTCCCGACAGGGGTCGCCTCCCATGGAGGCAGCCGCGGCCCGCATGGTGTCGAGCACGCCGTCGAGGTCGTTACCTCGGGCCAGGACACCGAAACCGTGGACGCCGACCCGCTGCGGCCGGGTCTCGATCACAGCGTAAGACTCGAGGTCGCGGGCCTCCATGGCACTGCTGTCGCCGAGCGCGTCGAGCACGGCTTCGGCGTACGCGCCACGGTAGAAGGACTCGGGTTCGGCGGCCAGCAGGTCGTACGCCTGGGGGTGAGCGGGATGGGCGATCAGGTCGCCACCCTGCAGCGCGCTGCCGTCGGCCCGGCTGTAGACCTTGATCCCGTCGGCGACGTGGAACGCGGGCGACACCAGCGGCAGCAGATCGGCGTGGGTGGTGGGGAAGACTGAGCCCAACGACGCCGCGCGACCCGGGG
>JAKDLH010000419.1 GCA_030452945.1 Microlunatus sp.
ATACGACCTCTCCGGACCTCGCTACCGAAGGATCTTTCGCGGCGTCTACGTCATGGCGCCAATTCAGATCACCACGGCCACCCGGGCTCGGGCGGCGCTGCTGGTGTCTGCCCCCGGCTCGTACGCGAGTCACCACACCGCGGCGCTTCTACTCGGTGGATGGGCGCCGTCGGTGACCGAGACCCACATCAGCTCGCCGGTGGCCAAACGGCGCTCGATCCGATGCGGCATCGTTGCCCATCGGGCGTCCGGTACGTTCCCACCGAAACGCCGATCAGGGATCCCCGTTGCAGCGCCGACCGAGATTTTCATCGGCCTGGCTGCGAACCGGATCGCGCTTATCGATCTGGTCGCCGTGGGAGACTCACTGATTCGAGCCAGCGTGACCACGCCGGATGATCTCGTCGCGGCAGCACAGAACTGGACCCGGGGCCGGTGCCCGGCTCGCCCGTCGCTCGGCGAAGTGGGTGCGGACCGGCGTCGACTCGGTGATGGAGACACGGCTGCGGATGCTGATCGTGCTCGCTGGTTTGCCGGAGCCGACGATCAACCACATCCTGCGCGCGAACGACGGTTCCTGGTTGCGGCGGATCGACCTCAGCTACCTCGATCTTCGCTTGGCGATCGAGTACGACGGTCGACAGCACGCTCTGGACACCAAGCAGTGGAACTCCGACATCCGTCGCCGGGAGGAGCTCGAGCAGCAGGGTTGGCGGTTCATCGTGGTCACCGCTGATTCCTTGTACGGGGACCCATTAGGCACGCTCGAACGTATCCGTACCGCTGTCAGCAAGCGCGGGGCGACCATCACTCGACGCCAACCCTCACCCGAGTGGTCGCGCTGTTTCCCGGGGCGGTTCGCAGCCTGAGAACGCGCCGGGCGTCTCAGCCACCAGCGGCTGGTCCAACACACGGAATCCCCCGTGGCGGACTTTCGCCGGTCCGTGAGAGCGAACCCGCAGGTCAACTCCACCGTGGCGGACTTTCGCGGATCCGGGAGGCCCACACGACCGGCGGCCGTACGGGCGCGAGTCGACCTGGCCAGCTCAAATGCCCATGATCTCGGCGTAGGCCGAGGCCAGGCGGAGGTAGTCGTGGCGGGCGGAGCCGTCACGGGCGGCGAGATCGGCGACCACCAGGTCCGCACCGAGGGAGGTGACCCACGACGCGAGGTGGGGGTCGTCGGCGGCGAACCGCTGGTCGGCGAGGACGGCGTCCAGCCGGAGACGGGGGGTGTGCTCGGCCAGCAGCTCCACGTGACGGGCCGCGCTGAATCCGGCGGTCTCGTCAGCTGGCTCCAGGTTGAGGGTCAGCAGCCGCCGCGCACTAGTGGTGCAGATGGCGTCGGCCAACTCCGGGACCAGCAGGTGCGGAATCACCGAGGTGAACCAGGAGCCCGGTCCCAGGACCACCCAGTCCGCGTCCAGCACCGCAGCCACCGACTCCGGGCAGGCCGGTGGATCGGTCGGCAACAGGTGCACCTCCCGGACCTCGGCGGTCGTCTTGGCCACCTGGGCCTGCCCACGGATGCTGGCGATCTCGTCGGGGCGGAGCGGATCGAGTCCGATCACCTCGGCCTCGATGTCCAGCGGTACCGCCGCCATCGGCAGCACCCGCCCTTCCGCGCCGAGCAGCTTGGCCACCATGTCCAGCCCCGCCACCGGATCGCCCAGCCGCTCCCACAGACCGGCGATCAGCAGGTTACCGATCGCGTGCCCGGCCAAGCCACCGTTCCCCGGAAACCGGAATTGCAGCACGTCCGCCCACGTCCGACCCGACTCGTCGTCACCACACAGCGCAGCAAGCGCCATCCGCAGATCCCCCGGTGGCAGACAGTGCAGCTCACGACGCAACCGGCCGGAGGATCCCCCGTCGTCGGCCACCGTGACGATCGCGGTCAATCGATCTGTCACGCGACGCAGCGCGCTCAAGGACGCCGACAGGCCGTGACCGCCACCGAAAGCGACCACCGCCGGCCGCTGGCGCGGACCCGGACCCCGGGTCCGGGGGCGTCGTTCCCGCCGACGGCCCGAGGGCGTCATTCGCGACCCACGTCCCGGTGCAAAACCTTGGTCGCCAGACCGGCCGCCGCCAGTCGACGACCGAACTCCTCAGCCATCGCGGTCGAGCGGTGTTTGCCGCCGGTACAGCCGATCGCGACCGTGACGAAACGCTTGCCCTCGGTCAGATATCCCTTCACGGTCACCTGCAGCAGCTCCTGCAGCCGTCGCAGGAACTCCTCGGCCCCGGGTCGACCGAGGACGTAGTCGCGGACCGGCTCACTCAGCCCGGTCTGGGGACGCAGCTCTGGCACCCAGTGCGGATTCGGCAGGAACCGCACATCCACCACCAGGTCGGCGTCCACCGGGATTCCGTTCTTG
>JAKDLH010000420.1 GCA_030452945.1 Microlunatus sp.
GGCATCCGGGTCGCGGCGAGTCTGCGCCGCGGGGAGGGCGCCCTGAACGTCGGCCGGCTTGGCCTGGTCGCGGGCGGTGTGGTCCTCATCGCGGGTGCCGGGTCCCTGGTCGGCGGATTGGTGCCCGCAGGCCCGCGGGGCGCTGGCGGCGCAACCTTGTTCATCCAGAGCGGGCTCTGGTGGTACATGGGCGCGCTCGCGGTGCTTTCGGTGATCATCGGCGGTATTCGGATGGTGTGGGAGAACCGCGCCGATCCGGGCTTCGACGTGATCAAGAGCCTTTTCACGCTGCTGGTGGTGGCTGGCGCCGGAGTGACGTTTACGCAGTTGTTCATCACCGCGTCGGACACCTTCTCGGTGTGGTTCCTCCAGCAGTCGCTCAAGTGCGACGTGGGCAGCGACAAAGCTTGTTTCGGGAAGAACATCACGACCCTGCTAGCCCTCGGCGCGAATCCGGCGACTGGTGGGTCGCTGGGCGCCATGTTGGTGATCATTCTGGGTGTCATCGCGAGCTTGGCTGCGTTCGTGCAGATCGTGTTGATGGTGTTGCGGGGCGGGGCGCTGGTGATCTTGGCTGGTGTGCTGCCGGTGTCGGCGGCCGCGACCAACACTGAGACGGGCAAGAACTGGTTCCGCCGCTGTAGCGCCTGGCTGGTGGCGTTCCTGCTGTACAAGCCGGCCGCGGCGATCGTCTACGCGGCAGCCTTCCAGCTCGTCGGTAGCGACATCTTCAAGAACGACGATGCACTGGTGTCGATCCTCACGGGTCTGATGCTGATGCTGATGGCTATTGTCGCGTTGCCGGCGCTGATGCGGTTCGTGACCCCGTTGGTGAGTTCGGTGGCGAGCGGCGCTGCGGGCGGCGCGATCGCTGGCGGTGCGATGGCGGCGTTACCGACCGGGGCCGCGCAGGCGGGCCAGTTGATCGGTGGCCATGGGTTAAGCGCAGCGAACAGCACCACTTCCTCCCACCCCTCGGGCTCATCGCAGACTGCGGGATCGGGGACGAACGGCCAGGGGCCGGGCGGCTCGAACGGACAGAGCGCACCTTCCGGCTCGGCTGGCTCCCGAGGGCACGACGTGCAGGGCGACCAAGGCGTTCCGACCGACGGGTCGAAGGGGGCGAGCGGCGCCAACGGTGCCGAGTCCCCGGCCGCCGGCGGTGGCACTCCAACGGCCGTGCCAGCAGCGCAGAGCGGCGGGCCCGCGGGTGCGGCGCCCGGCGGCGCAGCTGGCGGTGCAGCTGGCGGCACCGCGGCAGCAGGTGCAGCGGGTGGACCGGCCGGAATGGCAGCCGCGGAGGGCGCCGCGAAGGTGTCAGAGGCCGGACAGGCGGCCGCGACCGCGGCCCGTGCGGCCGCGCAAGACGTCACGGGAGAAGAAGGAGACGGTCCAAGTGGCAACGGCTGAGACACCGAGGGTCAGGGCCCGCACCTACGGCAACTGGCGACGACCAACCTCACCGGGCCTGCTCGGCTTGGGGACTGCGGGCACCGCAGCGCTGGTCATCGGCATGTTGATGACCGTCGTGCTGCTGGTGTCGGTCGGCCTCATCGAGGCGCTCGTGTTCGCCGCCATCGCCGGGCTGCTACTGCTGGCGTTGACGATCCGCGACGTGCACAACCGCAACCTGTTTCGGCGGCTCGGGGCCCGGCTGGGATGGTGGTCAACCAAGACTGCCGGATCGCACCTGTACCGGTCCGGGCCACTCGGGCGGACAGTCTGGGGCACCTACCAACTGCCGGGGATCATCGCGGCTACCCGGCTGACGCAGCACCATGACGGCTACGACCGGCCGTTCGCGATGCTCTACACCCCGCAGACGAGCAGCTACTCGATCGTGATCGGCGCCGAGCCTGACGGTGCGGCCCTGGTCGACGAACAGCAGATCGACACATGGGTGGCCGATTGGGGCCACTGGCTACGGAACCTCGGTGACGAGCCCGGAATCCAGGCCGCATCGGTGACGATCGAGACCGCGCCGGACACCGGGCTGCGGCTGCGCCGCGAGGTCGAGCTGAGCATCGACCCCAATGCGAACGAGTACAGCAAAGCGTTGCTGCACGAGGTCGTCGACCGCTATCCATCCGGCTCCTCGGTGGTGAAGGCGTACATCGCGCTCACGTTCTCGGGGAAAGCCAGCGGCGGTAAACGCCGCGACCCCGACGAGATGGCCCGGGAACTGGGAGCCCGGCTCCCGGGGTTGACCGCGGACCTCCAAGCGACCGGTGCGGGCGCGGCGTCGCTGATGGACGCCGAGGAGCTGTGCGAGGCGATCCGTGTCGCCTACGACCCCGCGGCCGCGATCTTGATCGGCGAGGCCCATGCCGCCGGCGACGCGATCGAACTGTCGTGGTCTGATGTCGGCCC
>JAKDLH010000421.1 GCA_030452945.1 Microlunatus sp.
CGCTTCAGGCGCACTACCCCGTTCGGCCGGTAGCCGACCTTGCGGCTGACCGCCATCGATGCCGGGTTGTCCACGAACGCGGCCGACGTCACCTCCTGGGCCCCGAGCTCGTCGAAGGCAAAGGCGCAGACGGCGCGACGCATCCGGGTGCCGATCCCGTGTCCTTGATACGCCCGCCCCAGCCAGGACCCGGTCTCGGCGGTCCGGACGACGGCGAAGTCGCGGGTGTACAGGCCCTGGACCCCAACCAGCACGCCAGCGACCCGCACGGCGAACAGCAGATCGAAAGCCTCCGCGCTGAAGGTCGCGCGAACCGAGGAAAAGTAGCGCACCATCTCCGCCGGCATCTCATCCCGCGGCTGCAACGTCCACGGCGTCAAGAAGGGCATCGTGTCGGGATCGTGGATACCGGCCAAGGCCAGCTCCACCAGACCCGGGATGTCGTCGTCACCGATCACCGACAAGCTCAGATCACCGGCCCGCAGCCGGAGCCGGTAGGGCGGCCACACCTCGGCCATGGTGGACATGCCCCGATTGTCCCCGACCGCCCGTGAGCCGGCGAACGAGTTTTTGCGCCGGTCAGCCCTCGCGCCAGTCATCCTCGGTCAGGTGGGAGCCGGCCTGCGGCCCCATCTGCAGCATGCCGCCATCGACCACGTACGAGGCGCCGGTGACGTAGCCGGCCAGCGGAGAAGCCAGAAAGGCGATCACCGCTGCGATCTCGCGGGCGTCCCCCGGTCGGCCCAGCGGCACCCCCGGCCGATGCACCGTACGCGGATCGACGTCCTCCTGGCCGGTCATCGGAGTGGCGATCTCGCCGGGCGCCACAGTGTTGGCGGTGATGTCATAGCGGCCCAGCTCCAGCGCCATGGTCTTGATCAGACCACCGAGACCGTGCTTGGCCGCGTCGTAGGCGGCGGACCCAACCCGGGGCTGGTGCTCGTGCACGCTGCTCACCGCGATCAGCCGACCGCCCCGTCCGGCCGCCACCATCTGTTGTGCGGCTCGCCGCAGGCCCACGAACGCGCCGGTCAGATTGACCGCGACGATGTCCTGCCAGTCGTCCAGCGACAGCTCCAGCACCGAAGCGCTGACGCCGGCGCCAGCGTTGTTGACGAAGACATCGACCCCACCGAGCTCGTCGGCCAGCTGATCGACCACACCGGCTACCCCGGCCGGCTCGCTGGTGTCGAGCCGGGCCACGGCCGCCCGCCGACCACGTCCCCGGATCTCATCAGCGGCGCTCTCGGCGCCCCCTCGATCGGTGTGCCAGGTCAGGCCGATGTCCAGGCCGCTCTCGGCCAACGCCACCGCAGTGGCTTTGCCGATGCCGGAGTCCCCGGCGGTGACGATCGCGGTCTGTGGCCGGAACGGGTCGCGGTCGCTGAACGGCTTGGCCGCCGAGACGGGTTGAGCGCTCACACCACCACCTCAGGCTGAAGCACGATCTTGACCGCGCCGTCGGCCTTGCGCTGGAAGATGTCGTAGGCGTGCGGTGCCTCCTCCAACGACAGCCGGTGGGTGGCGAAGTCGTCGACACCCAGGGGGTCATCGTCGGTCAGCAGCGGCATGATGTCGTCGATCCACCGGAGCACGTTGGCCTGACCCATCCGCAGCTGGACCTGCTTGTCGAACAGCGTCATCATCGGCATCGGGTCGGCCATCCCGCCGTACACCCCGATCAGCGACACGGTGCCCCCGCGCCGGACGATGTCGATGGCGGAATGCAGCGCGGTGAGCCGGTCCACGCCGGCGGTGGTCATCAGCGGCTCCGCCACCGCGTCAGGCAGCAGGCCGGCCATCTTCTGCATCACCGAAGCCGCGGGCGAGCCATGGGCCTCCATCCCCACGGCGTCGATCACCGAGTCGGGGCCCCGGCCGCCGGTCATCTCCCGGATCGCGTCGGCCAGATCGTCGGAGTGCTCGCTGAGATCCACCACGTCCACCCCCCGGCCTCGGGCCCGAGCCAGCCGCTCGGGCACCAGATCGACCGCGATCACCCGCTCGACCGCACCTTGAGCGGCGATCCGGCAGGCCATGTCCCCGATCGGCCCCAGGCCGAGGACGACCAGAGTGCCGCCCTCGGGAACGGCGGCGTACTCCACCGCCTGCCAGGCGGTCGGCAGCACATCGGAGAGATAGGCAAACCGGTCGTCCGGAGGTCCGTCGGGCACCTTGATGTGCGTGCTGTCGGCCAGCGGCACCCGCAGATACTCCGCCTGACCTCCGGGCACCGAGCCGTAGAGCTTGGAGTAGCCGAACAGGGCGGCACCGCTGCCGTACTCCCGGACCTGGGTCGTCTCGCACTGGCTTTAGAGGGAGTTTTCGCACATATAGCAGTGACCACAGGAGATCTGGAACGGCA
>JAKDLH010000422.1 GCA_030452945.1 Microlunatus sp.
GCTATGCCGACCTTCCCGTCCTTGGCATGGGTGAGGTGATGACCCGCTATCACATCAGCCTCGACGTCGAGGACCGGTCGGGCGTGCTGGCCAAGGTGGCGGCGGCCTTCGCGGCCAACGACGTGTCGATCGAGACCGTGCGCCAGCAGCCGGTGTCACGAGACGACGGGAGCAGCGGCGGCGCCAATCTCATCATCGTGACCCACAGCGCCCGCGACGCCGCCCTGAGCGCGACGGTCGAGCAGTTGCACACACTCGATGTCGTACGCGGCGTCAACTCCGTCATGCGGGTGGAGGGTGCGTGATGGCACATCAGTGGCGCGGGGTGATCCGCGAGTACGCAGACCGACTGCCGATGCTCGAGGGGCTGCCGGTCATCACCCTCTGTGAGGGTGGTACCCCCCTGATCCGGGCCGAGAAGCTCTCGGCGCGGGTCGGTGCAGAGGTCCACCTCAAGTTCGAGGGTCTCAACCCGACAGGGTCGTTCAAGGATCGAGGGATGACCGCGGCGATCTCGCTTGCCTCTGCCCACGGCGCCAAGGCGGTCATCTGTGCGAGTACCGGCAACACGAGTGCTTCTGCGGCGGCCTATGCGACCAAGTCCGGCATGGCCTGCGGCGTGCTGGTCCCCGACGGCAAGATCGCCATGGGCAAGCTGAGCCAGGCCCTTGCCCATGGTGCGATCCTGCTGCAGGTCGATGGGAACTTCGACGACTGCCTGACCCTGGCCCGCAAACTCGCCGAGGCTTACCCGGCCGAGTTGGTCAACTCGATCAACCCGGCCCGGATCGAGGGGCAGAAGACGGCGGCCTTCGAGGTTGTCGATGCCCTCGGTGACGCACCCGACATCCACTGCCTCCCGGTGGGGAACGCCGGCAACATCACGGCCTACTGGAAGGGCTATCGCGAGTACTCGGCTGACCCCGCCGTGAGCGAGAAACCTGGACCCGCGACCCTCCTGCCGATCATGTGGGGTTTTCAGGCGGCGGGCGCCGCCCCGCTCGTCCTCGGCCACCCTGTCGATGACCCGGAAACGATCGCCACGGCGATCCGCATCGGTAATCCCGCGTCCTGGGACAAGGCCATCGAAGCCCGTGACCAGTCCGGTGGTCGCATCGCCTCGGTGACCGACGAGCAAATTCTCGGGGCGCATCGCTTCCTGTCGTCCCGGGAGGGAGTCTTTGTCGAGCCGGGGTCCGCGGCATCGGTCGCAGGTCTGCTCGCGAGCCACGCGGCCGGGCTCGTCCCGGCCGGAGCCCGCATCGTGTGCACGGTGACCGGGCACGGGCTCAAGGATCCGCAGTGGGCGTTACGCAATGCCGATGGCAGTGATATCACACCGACCCGGATCCCGGTCGATGCGGTCTCGGCCGCTGCGGCTCTCCGGCTCGATGGCTGACGTACCGGGCCGGGTGCGAAGCGGACGCTCGGTCCGGGTCCGCGTCCCCGCGAGTAGCGCCAACCTGGGGCCAGGCTTCGACTCGATCGGGCTCGCTCTCGGACTCTGGGACGACTACGTCGTGACGACGGGCGATCAGGCGGGTCTTCGCATCGAGGTGAAGGGTCACGGTGCCGGAGAAGTGCCGACCGACGAGTCCCATCTGGTCTACGCGACGATGACGCACACGTGGCGGACGCTCGGCTTCGAGCCGCCCACTGGGCTGGAGATCGAGGCCGGTAACGGGGTCCCGCACGGACGCGGCCTCGGGTCATCGGCGACGGCGATCGTCGCGGGCGTCTTGGCGGCACAGGCCCTCTCGCTGCCGACAACAGCCGAGGCCGGAGAGACCGTCGCGGTGGATCTCACGGTCACGGCACACATCGCGAGTCGACTGGAGGGACATCCGGACAACGCCACTGCCAGTGTCTACGGCGGTCTCACGGTGAGTTGGATGCCGGATCTCTCTGGCCGCGACCAGGGGGAGGTCACCGTGTCGGCTCGCCCGGTCTTGCATCCGGAGTTCGATGTCGTCGCCCTGGTGCCAGAGGAACAGTTGTCGACGGAGACGGCCAGATCCGTCTTGCCCGTGGAGGTCCCGTTCGCCGCCGCGGCAGCCAATGCCGGCCGGTCTGCCTTGCTTGTCCATGCTCTGACGAGTGAACCGGAGCACCTGTACGCGGGGACCCGGGACTGGTTGCACCAGGATTGCCGACGCGCCTCGTACCCCGCCTCGATGGCACTCGTCGACGCTCTGCGGGCGCAGGGTCATGCCGCCGTCATCTCAGGGGCGGGTCCAAGCGTGTTGGTCTTGACCACGCGGGGGCAGGCGGAGACCGTCGTGACGCCGGACTCCCCGGTCTCATGGCGCCGGCTCACCCCAGGGGTCCCGGCCACTGGCGCCAGCGTCGTCGCCCTCGCCTA
>JAKDLH010000423.1 GCA_030452945.1 Microlunatus sp.
GCCCGCGACGTCGCCGCCGTCCTCGGCTGGCGGCTGGAAGACTCCGACCTGTTCGGCACGCCGGGTCCGCTGCCCTGGCTGATCGGGGTCCCGCAGCCCCTCGCCGCCCACCCTCGGTGGGGGCCGTACCTCCAAGCCCGGGCCGAACTCATCGGCCACTACGCGACCATGGTCAGCGACCAGGCCACGCTCACCGCCGAGCCGCCCCGATGGGCCATCCCCGTACGCGACGACCCGGGTCTGTGGCGGGACCTGGCCGTGTGGCGGGCCGCCAACGACATTCCCGACGCCGACCTCACCCCCGCCGGCGCACCCTTGGCCGCCTCCCGGGAGCGGAACCACCAACACCACCTGGAGGAGTGTGTCGACCGGCTCGCCGGCCCCCGCGTCGCCCTGCCGGCCAGCACACTGGAACTGCTGGATCAGCGGGAACCCGGCCTGGCCGGTGACCCGTTCTGGCCGGTGCTGGCCCAGCGGCTCTCCGTCGCCGCACACCGCAGCCACGACGTCCACCAGTTGCTGGTGACTGCGCTCGAGCAGGGTCGGCTTCCCGACGAGCGGCCGGCGGCCGCCTTGTGGTTCCGGCTCGCCGGGCAACTCCGTTTGGTCTCGGCTGAGGTTGATGCTGACATTCGGCTGCGGCCGGACTGGACTGACCACCTGGTCCGGCTGCTGCCGGACCGGGTGGGGCACCGGGTCCTGACCAGTCCCGACTGGCCCGAACTGGTCGCGGCCGTCGCCGACAGTGCCACCCACACCGGGCTGCCCGCCCCCGACCTGCTCGACCAGGCCGTCGCCCTGGTCGACCTCGGCGACCCGGCCGCCGGCGGACTGCCCGCCGACGCCGTCCCCGCCATCCTCAGCATCCGCCTCTACGAACTGGCCGCGCCGACTCCCGCATCCGACGAACCCGAACCCCAGCGCGGACGTGTTCTTCATGGCGGACTACGCCTACGAACAGCGCCACGAGCCGCTCCGGCTTGTCGACCACGACGATGTTGGCCTGGAGGCCGTCCTCCGTGATCCCTCGGCGTGCCTTCTCGTGTGGCATGCACGCGCCATCCGCAACTTCGCCGCCCGTTGGCTTCGCCGCGACTATCAGTCGAGATCTCGAATGCTGGATGGCAAGATGAAGGGAAAGGTCCTCGTCAACCGGTACGTCACCAGTCACCTCTCGGTCGGTGACGCAGCCCGCATTCCTTGCCGGATTCAGGAGCGAACCCAGGACACCCCGAACAACCGGGTCCTCAAGGCCGGGCTCCGATACATCGCCTCAGTTAGCCACAGCCTTCCCGTGCCACCCGCCCGTCGCGCGGTGCTCGGCCAAGTCAATGCCACCCTGCCGCTCTTCACGAACGTTTCCGACATCCACGTCTCTCCGAGCGATATCCGAGCGACCTCAGCCGCGGACCTCAACGCCATTACGCCTCGGTCCTCTCCGCGACCATTGGGTTGCTCCAGAATCGACTCATGGGCAACGACTTCTCGACCAACTCACCTCGGCGTTTATGTGGCGAATGCCCATTCTGTTTCAAGAATCGGTCCGTGGAATCATCGACTCCAGCCCAGGTCTCATACTCGCCGACGACAAACCGGGCACCGCCCGCATCTACGATGCAGACGGTAAGCGCAGAAGGTCTTCCAAGGTTGACCCTGACCTCGTGCTCCACGGTTGCGGTGGTCAGACGCTGCTTGTTGACACCAAATACAAGGATGCTCTGCCAAGCAGCCACGAGGCAGACGATGAAGAAGTGACCGTGGTGGCAGACAGGCATCGCATCAAGATCGGCCGCGCGGACATTTACCAGGTCGTTGCATACCGCCAGCACGAGAAGTGGCCGAGGTCGACCGCAGCACTTCTCTACCCATTGATCCTTACCGCCGGTGACCCTTTGCCGGGGCCGATGGAACTGCAAGGCTTCGGCGCCGCCGTTTCCCTCACGTTCCTCGACATCGGCCAACATGCCAGCACGAACCTCCCCGACTTCCTTGCCACTCTGCGGCAACTCGCGGGGGACAACCAAGCTGC
This sequence comes from Microlunatus sp., assembly GCA_030452945.1. Classification (GTDB taxonomy): domain Bacteria; phylum Actinomycetota; class Actinomycetes; order Propionibacteriales; family Propionibacteriaceae; genus Microlunatus. Next base: position 2,030 of record JAKDLH010000423.1, read on the forward strand.
GGGGTCTTCTGCCGCATTGGCGTGAGGTGGAAGACCTAGCTGCCACTCACCGAGCGGCCTCTCACGGCATCAGCCCCTAGGTCGCGGAGCCGCTTCCCTGACTGGTCGTGCATCCAGTTCGCCCAGCCGTCGATCTGAGAGCTCACGTACTCACGGAGAGCCGGCGAAGGCTCCTTGTACAGCCCACCGTCCGTCTTGATCCAGCCATCCGCTTGAACAGTGGCCTTATGGGTAACGCCGCTACGGTCTCACGGCATCAGCCCCTAGCCGCAGCTCGAAGGTCGCGGAGCCGCTTCCCTGACTGGTCGTGCATCCAGTTCGCCCAGCCGTCGA
>JAKDLH010000424.1 GCA_030452945.1 Microlunatus sp.
GGGCACGGGCGAACTCGGCGCGGGCCTTCTTGGCGTCGGAGCGGGCGTCGATGTCGGGGATGAAGAACATGAAGACGGCGAACCCGAGGGTGGCCAGGACGGGGATGAACAGCGGCAGGCTCAGGCCGAGGAGGAGGATGAATGTGGTGAGCAGGGGCGGGGTGAACAGGCCGACCACGGCGTACAGGACCTTCTCACCGTAGAAGCGCTGGGTGGGGATCCGCAGCAGCGCCAGTTCCTTTGTGGGGGTTCGGCCCCAGGTGGATGCCGGGAGGTGCTTGATCGCCCAGATCCCGAGTTGGTCCTTGGTGTCGACGCTGGTCGGCGTCAGGTCCTTACGGCGCTGGGCGTGAGCCGGCGAGAGCCGGTCGAGGACGTCGGCGAGGTCGGGCTCAGCCGGGACGAGGCGCCAGATCAGCAGCGCGATCCCAAGGCCAACCAGGGCTCCCCCGACGATGGCGAGCTGCAGTCCACTGGTGATCATCGGTGGGCTCCTTCCTTGGCTGCCGCGCCGATGAACCTCGGCAGCGGGGCACCGGTTGCCATCGAGCGCATCCAGATCAGCGTCGCGACGTAGGCGACCAGGAGGACGACGAGGATGACCTGACCGAAGGGGGTGGTGTACGGCTGGACGTAGTCCCCGGTCAGCGCGAGAAATCCCAGGACGCTGACGGTGATGATGGTGACCCAGCGGGCGGTGGCTCGGGGCTTGGCACGGTCAGCTTCGATGGCGCGGCGGGCGCGGACGTCGGCGGCCACGGACTCGGCCAGCGAGTCCAGGACGGTGGCCAGGCCGGCGCCGCGACGGCGGGCGCCGAGGATGAGGTTGGCAGCGATGAGGTCCCCGGTGGCGTCGTCGAGTTGGTCGGCGAATGCGCGCAGCGCCTGCTCGGTGCTCCATCGGGCGCGCAACCGCGCTACGAGCTGATTGACCTCGGGGCGGATGGCGTCGGGTGTGGATCGCAGCGTCGCGATGAGCGCCTGCTCGAGGCCCACACCGACGGTCAGGACACCGGACAGGGATCTGGTCCATTCCTCCATCGCCTCGAGGCGGTTGATTCGCGACGCCGACGGCGGAGCGGACAGCAGGGTGGGCAGGCCCACCACGACGGCCGGGGCCAGGACGATGGCGATGAACCACCCGGTCAGCAGGGCCACCAGCAGCCCGAGCACGAGGCCCGCGACCAGCATCGTCTGGGTGCGGCGGGACATCCTCGCGAGCCGACCCGCGAAGGGCACCCGGGACCTAGAGGCGACCGGCGGCCGTGCCGGGGCCGGCCGGAGTCCCAGGGTGACACCGATCAGGCCGGCGACGACCATCGCTCCGCCCAGGCCGGGGATCAGCGGGGTCATGACGCCTCCTCCTGCAGCTGGCCCTCACGCAGGTAGCCCTTCAGGTCGAACCCGAACTGCTCGAGGGATCGGAGCTCGTCAGGCAGGATCCCTGCCACTGCGGGCCGCCCGGGGACGGGACGGAACACGTGCGTGGTGGCGTACCCCTTCTCCTTCTCACCGGGGGTGACGGCGATGATCTCCGACACCCAGCGGGAGCGGCGTGCCGTCCCGTCTGCCTGTGGCGTCGTCTCCAGGTGAAGCTGGACGATGATGTCGATGTTCTCGGCGATCGAACGCGTTGCATAGTCTTGGGTGACGTGCGCGCCGGCCTCCATCGCGCAGGTCACCAGCTTGCGGATCGCGGCCTCGGCATCGGAGGCGTGGGTCGTAGAGATGCTGCCGGCGCCGGACTCCATCGCCTTGATCATCGCCAGGACCTCCTTGCCGCGGACCTCACCGACGATCTGGCGTGACAAGTTGAAGCGGAAACTGTCGTAGAGGGCTTCGTCGAGGGTGAACTCCCCCGCCTGACGGCCATCGGGGCCCCGTTCGCCTGATCCTGGGCGGGCCTCCCAGGCGTGGACGATGGGGTGCTTTTCGGTGAGCTCGTGCAGGTGGAGCTCGTACTCGGTCTCGAAGGTCCCGATCGCTTCCCAGGGGTTGATCTCGGAGCAGAGCGCCCGGACCATGGTGGTTTTCCCGGCGCCCTGCGGGCCGGCCACCACGACGCTCAAGCGGGCTTTGACGACGGCGGCGAGGAACGAGGCCGTGACCGGTGTCATCGCGTCGCGGTCGACGAGGTCCTGGAGGGTGACCTCGCGCAGCCGGTGGCGGCGGATCACGACGGAGGGGCGGGGGGTGACCCACGCCGCGGCGGCCAGGCGGGACCCACCGTCGAGGCGAAGGTGTAGCCGCGGCTGTGCCTCGGAGAAGGGCCGCGCGTTGACCTCCGAGCGGGACGCGAGGAAGACGAGGAAGTCGATCAGCTCCTGGTCGCTGTCGGCGACCGGGGGTCCGGG
>JAKDLH010000425.1 GCA_030452945.1 Microlunatus sp.
AGCTGACTGGGAGAACCCCGAGACGCGAACGATGAGCTCGTGTCGTCCGCGACGTGCTAAGCGGTGAGGCGGGCCACTATCGCCCGCCAAGGGCAATAGTGGACCCGTGTTCTCAGCACGTCAACAGGTGATTCTTGGTCCGACTGTCGGGAATCTCGTCCTCGCCAAGCTGGCTCCGCAGAACTGCCGGACATCCTCACCTCAGCGTTAAGCGAGCACATCCCGTCGCACCACAGCCCGGCCATACGCCTGCGGTGACTCCCGGTGCCGGGCGACGACCTCGAAGCCGGCCGCCTCGAACATCCGTACGGTGCCGTGCCACAACGCCGCACCCGGACGCTTCTGGCCCTCGGTGTCGACGGGATAGCCCTCGAGTACGGCGATCTCCTGCCCGCCGGCCCAGTCGACAACCGCCCGCAGCAGCGCGGTGGCGACTCCTCGCCGCCGAGCGCGGGTGGCGATCACGAAGCACACCACCGACCACAGCGGGCCCTTCACCGCCGGCAACTCCGCAGCGGTCGCGTTGAGCAGCCGGAGGTTGTCGAGTCGGGGAAAGCGCGACCGCGGGCCGAGGCTGACCCACCCCACCGGTCCGTGGTCGTCCAACGCGATGTGGCCGGCTTTGGCCCCTTCTCGATGCGCCGACGTGATCGCGTCCAGATGCAACTCGCGGCGCTCGGCGGCGGTGGCGGCGTCGAACGCTGCCGGGACCATCCGCAGATAGGAGCACTGACAGTTCCGCGGGTCACCACGGGTGAAGAGCTCGTCCAGGGCGGGTACGTGGCCCGGAGTCATCGGTTCGATCCGAAGAACTCCCAGCGCCATAGCTGACAGCGTAAGCACCTGAGGCGCTGCGGGGAAGATATCAGTCCGATCGGTCCACAGAGCCGACGATGGTCCGGGCGATCGCACGATCGACCAAGTCGATGACATCCTCGCTGGTGCGACCCGGGGCATCGTTCCAGTCGGTCAGCCGCTGCAGCCGCGCCCGCCGCTGGGCCATCGGATAGGCCCGACCGGGCGGGAAGGACTCATGCCCGGCCCGCTCGTGCATCGCCTCGTGCAGTTCGTCGGTCGCGCACCACACGTCCCGCACGGTGGCTACTCGATCCGGGTCCTCAGCCAGCCGGACCATGATGCCGACCAGGCATGCGCCGGCGACTGGTGCGCTGGGGGCGCGGAGAGCGAACGACTCCGCCAAGCTGGCGGATCGGACGCTCCCGTCCGGTTGCCGAACCGAGAACCAGGAGCCCGCTCCGGTCCAGCCTCCAGCCAGCACGACCTCGCGAACCAGTTCCAGCAGGTCGCGTACCCGGTCGAACTGCCGAAGCCACTGCTCCCGGTGGTTCGGGGAAGCGCCCGGGCCGTAGTCGGGAGCGGGCCGATAGGCCTCAGGGGTGAGCATCTCCCGTGCCCGAGTGAGCACCGAACGCCATCCGGTGCCGCGAGCCTGCCGATCCGTGTCTGCCACGGCGATCTCCCTCCGCGCGAGGTGGTGAACCGAGCATGCGCCCACCAGGCGGTTCAGGCAAGGGCCAACCGATGACGATGGTGCCTACCGAAGAGTCCGGGATGACGATCGGTGTCCGAGCGGCTTCCGGATGGACGACCGGGTTCCACGACGGCGACATCTGTCAGCCGTGGTGTGAATCGGCAGACGATGGGTAGAAAGGTGGCTGTGGTGCGCTTGCGTACGGTCTCGCCCAAGGATCCGGGCTGGTCTCGCCGTCGGGCGGGCAAAGGTTTTGTCTATCTCGACCAGCAGGGCAGCCGGCTGGCCGAGGAGGACGCCGAGCGCTGTCGGATGCTGGTCATCCCGCCGGCCTGGGAACAAGTGTGGATCTGCCCTCGCGCGAACGGTCACCTCCAGGCGGTCGGCACCGACGACGCGGGCCGTCGGCAGTATCTCTACCACCCGGAGTGGCGGCGCAAGCGCGACGAGAGCAAGCACGACCGCGTGCTGGAGGTCGCCTCGCGACTGCCGCGGGCCCGGAGACGGGTGGCGCTTCACCTTCAGCTGGAGGGGATGCCGTACGAGCGCGCCCTGGCCACGGCGTTCCGGCTGCTGGACCTGGGCTTCTTCCGCATCGGCGGAGAGGCGTACGCCGAAGCCAACCAGAGCTACGGCCTGGCCACGATTCTCAAGGAGCACGTCAGCCTGGAACGCGGATCGGTGGTGTTCGACTTCGTGGCCAAGTCGGGCCAGGAACGGTACGTGGCGCTGGCCGACGAGCTGGTCCGGACGTCGGTGCGCGACCTGCTGCGTCGACGCACCGGCGGCCCCGAGCTGCTGGCGTATCGGGACGGAGGCACCTGGAAGGACGTCACCTCCGCCGACATCAACG
>JAKDLH010000426.1 GCA_030452945.1 Microlunatus sp.
GGGGAGTCTACGCGGAACTCAGTTCTCCCCGAGGTGGATGTTGGTGGCGAACTTCGACGCGGACTTCTTGGCCGCACCTACCTGCTTGCCTGCTTCCTTCTTCACCGACGCCAGCTGCTTGCTCGCTTCTTTGCTGGCCGACTTGGCGGCGGCGCCGGCATTCTTCTGGGCTTGTCCGGCCGTTTTCTGGGCTTGTTTGGCCGACTTGGCCGCGACCTTCTTCGCCTCGGCCGCCTGCTTGTTCGCACTCACCTTGGCGGCTTTGAGCTGCTTGTTGGCCTTTTTGCGCGCCTTGCGCGTGGTGGCGACCACGGTTCCGACCAGCAAGGCGCCCTCCGCCAGGGCGGCGTCGCTGATCTGCCTGGTCTCCTTGGCGACCTTCTTGCCGGCCTTGCGGGTATCGGCAGCCAGCGAGTTCGTGTTCTTGACCAGCGCCTGACTGCCCTTGTGCGCGCGGTAGCCGAGACTTGGCTTGCCCTCGGTGTCTCGGGACGCGATCAGCACGCCACCGAGCAGACTGAGGTTTTTCAGGAAGTGGTCCCGGTCGGCCGCTCTCTCCGCTGGGTCGTGACGTTTCCAGAACGGGTACTTGCCGATGGTGGTCGGCACCAGTGACAGCGCCAGCAGCGCGGCGCCCAGTCGGCGCCCCCTCCCGGTAGCCAGCGCGACCCCACCCGCCAACTCGAGCACGCCGTTGATCCGGACCCAGGTCTTGGCGTCGGTCGGCACCAGATCGGCGACCTGATCGGGCGCCAACCGCTGGATCTGCGGAACGACGGAGTCCACCAGTGGTTCGGCGGCCGGAACCTGTGATTCCGGATCACGTACGGCCTTGATGCCGCTCACCACGAAATAAGAGGCCAGCATCGTCCGGGCGGCAGAACGCAACATCGTCATGGTCCATTCCTACCGTGCCGGAGGGCGCTGTCCAACAGGTACCCCGGCGAATGTCGCGATACCCCACCTGTGGGTGGTGCGCCGGAGTGGGTGGTTACCGTGCTGTCCATGTGCGGACGCTACGCATCCTCCTCCCGGCCGGAGACCCTGCTGCGGGAGTTCGACATCGACGAGATCCTCGGCGACCTGCCCGGACCGGACTACAACGTCGCCCCCACGGTGGCCGTCCCCGCGGTGCTGGAGCGTCGGTCGAAGAGCGGCGACGGCATTACCCGCCGGTTGTCTCCGCTGGTCTGGGGGTTGGTGCCCTCGTGGGCCAAGGACGCCAAGATCGGTGCGCGGATGATCAACGCGCGAGTGGAGACGGTCGCGGAGAAGCCGGCGTTTCGCCGGGCGTTCGCAACCCGACGCTGCCTGCTGCCGGCGGACGGCTTCTACGAGTGGTACTCCCCGGAGGCGTCGGCCGCGGTCACCGGCCGGTCCGGAGCGGGCAAGAAGCAGCCGTTCTTCGTCCACCGCGCCGACGGCAGCCTGTTGGTGATGGCCGGCATCTACGAGATCTGGCGAGATCCGCAGCGGGACACCAGCGACGACGGGGCGTGGCTGCGGACCTGCTCGGTGGTCACGACCGAGGCGACCGACGCGGTGGGCCACATCCATGACCGGATGCCGATGGTCGTGCCCCGGAAGTCCTGGGACCAGTGGCTGAGCCCTGAGGTGACCGAGCCGGCGGCCGCGCTGGATCTGCTCGCCGTCACCGAGCCGGCGGCACTGGAGGCGTACGCGGTCTCGACCGCGGTCAACAAGGTGAGCAACAACAATCCGTCGCTGCTCGAACCGCTGTCGGTGGCGACGGAGATCGAGGAGTCGCCGGCCGAGCCGCCGGCGCAGGACACGCTGTTATGACGACGACCCTGGGCGGATCGACGATCGTGGCGATCGACACCCCGGAGGGCCCGGGTCGCTGGCATCTCGACCGGACTGAGGACACCCGGGCCGTGCTGGCGCTGGGGCATGGCGCCGGCGGTGGGGTGACCGCCGCTGATCTGGCCCTGCTGGCCAGGCGGTTGCCGACCGAAGGGGTGACCGTCGCCCGGTTCGAGCAACCCTGGCGGTTCGCCGGGCGAAAGGTCGCGGTCCCACCGGCCCGGCTGGACCTCGCCTGGTCGCTCGCGATGCGTTGGCTGGGGGATCAGCCGTGGGCGGTTGGCCTGCCGCTGCTGGCCGGTGGTCGCAGCGCGGGCGCCCGGGTCGCGTGCCGGACAGCCGATGCGCTGGGCGTCGCCGGGCTGTTGTGCCTCGCGTTTCCGTTGCACCCGCCGGGGCGTCCGGACCGTACCCGGCTGCCAGAGTTGCTGGCCCCCTCGGCGCCTCGGGTGGTCGTGCAGGGCACCCCGGCCCCCGTCGGCAGCGCGGCCGCGCTGGCGCCGGCGCTCGACCCCACCAG
>JAKDLH010000427.1 GCA_030452945.1 Microlunatus sp.
AACCCAACATAGTTGGCTTCGATCCGGGCGCATCTGGGTTGTCCGCAAGCCGTCCCCCTACGAGGTCCTCGCTCCGCTTGTCTTGCCCAACTGCCTGCGGTCAGGCCCGTGGCCGTATGACCGGCCCGACTTAATGCCCGGTGAGGGGGCGTCTTGCGGCGACGGCCGGCGCGTCATCGCAAGCCAGATCTCGTGCGCCGTTGTTCGAATAGCCCATCCAGCGCAGCGACAAGATAGTTGAATAACGACACCGCACCGACAAGAAAAAGAGAAGCCGACAAGTTGGGCGAGAACCTCGCACAACAGCAACTGTTCGCTCAACGCGAACCGGGAACAAACCGCTTCCAGACAACCTTGAGTCTATGTCGCTCAACCTCACAAGCGACCTCTTCTCAGTGGAGGCAATCAAACATGACAACGCACCAGCTCCCCGTCCTCTTTCTCACCAACTCCGTCGTGCTGCCGGGAATGGTGTTCCCGCTCGAGCTCGACGACACCTCGCAGGCGGCGATCGATGCCGCCCGGGCCAGCAGCGACAGTAAGCTGGTCGTCGCCCCTCGACTGGAGGACCGCTACGCCGCGTACGGGGTCGTGGCCACCATCGTCGAGATGGGGCGGCTGGCCACCGGCCGGCCGGCCGCGGTCATCAGGGCCGAGCGGCGGGTCCGGATCGGCGCCGGCGTCACCGGACCGGGCGCGGCCCTGTGGGTGGAAGCCGAGGATCTCGAACAACAGACCACCGAGACCTCCGACGCGGTCCGGGCGCTGGCCAGTGAGTACAAGGCGCTGGTGATCGCCTCCCTGCAGCGGCGTGACGCCTGGCAGGTGATCGAGACGGTGAACCGGGTCACCGATCCCTCGGCGCTGGCCGACCTGGCCGGTTACGCCTCCTACCTCTCCGACGCCCAGAAGCGCCAGCTGCTGGAAACCCCGGACGTCGCCGAGCGACTGACGGCGCTGATCGGCTGGACCTCCGACCACCTCGCCGAGATCGAGGTGAACGACAAGATTGCCTCCGACGTCCGCGAGGGCATGGACAAAAGCCAGCGGGAGTTCCTGCTCCGCCAGCAGCTCAACGCCATCCGCAAGGAGCTTGGCGAAGACGAACCCGATGGCGCCCAGGACTACCGCACCCGGGTCGAGAATGCCGACCTACCCGACGACGTGCGCAAGGCCGCCCTGCGCGAGGTCGGCAAGCTGGAGCGGGGCAGCGACCAGAGCCCGGAGGCCGGCTACCTCCGAACCTGGCTAGACACGCTGCTCGATCTCCCGTGGGGCTGCAAGACGACCGACGCCGACGACCTCATCGCCGCTCGGGCCGTGCTCGACGCCGACCACCACGGCTTGGCCGACGTCAAGGAGCGGATCGTGGAGTATCTGGCGATTCGTTCCCGACGCGCCCGCCGAGGCCTGGAGGTGGTGGGCGGCCGCGGCTCCGGCGCGGTGCTGGCGCTGGTCGGTCCACCCGGGGTAGGCAAGACGTCCCTGGGCGAGTCGGTGGCTCGCGCTCTGGATCGGAAGTTCGTCCGGGTCGCCTTGGGCGGCGTCCGCGACGAGGCGGAGATCCGTGGTCATCGCCGGACCTACGTGGGTGCCCTGCCCGGGCGGATCGTCCGGGCCATCAGCGAGGCCGGATCGATGAACCCGGTCGTCCTGCTCGACGAGATCGACAAGGTCGGCTCGGACTACCGTGGCGACCCCAGTGCGGCGCTGTTGGAGGTGCTCGACCCGGCACAAAACCACACCTTCCGCGACCACTACCTAGAGGTCGATCTCGACCTGTCCGACGTGGTCTTCCTGGCCACCGCCAACGTGCTGGAATCTATCCCCCAGCCCCTGTTGGACCGGATGGAGTTGGTCACCCTCGACGGCTACACCGAGGACGACAAGATCGCCATCGCCCGCGACTACCTGCTGCCCAAGCAGCAGGAGCTCGCCGCCCTGACGGCCGAGGAGGTGCAGATCACCGACGAGGCTCTCCGCGAAATCGCGGCCAACTACACCCGGGAACCGGGTGTACGCCAACTGGAGCGGCTACTGGCCAAGGCGCTACGCAAGGTGGCGACCCAGCTGGCCGCCGACAACGACGCACCGGAGACCGCCATGGTCATCGTCGACCGCGACGACCTGTCCCGCTTCCTCGGTCGCCCCCGATTCACTCCGGAGGCCCACGAGCGCACCTCGGTGCCCGGGGTGGCCACCGGCCTGGCGGTGACCGGACTGGGCGGCGACGTGCTGTTCGTCGAGGCAGCGGCCGACGAAGCGGTCCAACCGATCGGGCCGATTGCTGCGGAGAGACGGCGGGGCGCCCTGACCCTCACCGGTCAGTTGGGTGAGGTGA
>JAKDLH010000073.1 GCA_030452945.1 Microlunatus sp.
CGATACCAAATCCAACCGCTCTGAGGACCGTAGGCGATTGCGCCCATCATTGACTGTCCGGCGGCGTCGAGGGCGTCGGCCTCGCGGTGGCAACCGCGTACGGTCCGCCGAGAACGCCAGATCCAGCCTGCGCTCACCAAGCGATGCCGCGACCCGGAAGGACCGGGAATTTCCATCCACAGACGGTAATTCTCTCTCCCGCGACCGGAAAGGACCGGGAATTTCCATCCACAGACGGTAATTCTCCCTCTCGGTCGTCGTCGCCACCGCCACCATACGACGCTGACCGCATGCTCCCGGGGGCCCACGCTCTGACCATCGCTCAGTGGCTCAGAGTCGCGGGCGGGTCGGCAGGGCGACGACCAGCTCGCGGACGAACCCGGGATCGCGAAGGCGGTCACCGTAGGCGTCCCGCAGCTGACCCATCCGGTAGCGCACAGTCTGAGGATGCACGTGCAGTTCCGCGGCGACCTCGTCGCGGCGTCCGGAGTGCAGCAGCCAGCTGAGCAAGGTCTCGGCCAGTCGATCCCGCGTCGCGGCCGGCATCGCGGTCAGCGGGGCGAGCACCCGGCTGCGCAGGTCGTCCAGGGCCTCCGGGTCGGCCCCGACCACGAGCGCGGCCAGGTGCTCCTCGCTGTCGACCGGCTGCTCGTCGCGCACGGCCGCTGTCACCTGGAGCGCACGACAGGCGCGGTCGTACGACGAGCGCGCCCGCGTCCACGGCCGCGACGGGCCGACGACGGCATGCCGCTGCGCCAAAATCCGCAGCAGGTGACGGCGGCCCGATGCGGCCAGATCAGGCACCAGGAGGAGTGCGAACGACCCGTCGACGTCCCAGGCCTGACTGTCGGGGAGGTCCCCGACGAGTTGCAGCGTGTCGATACCCAGCAGCGCCACTACCCCAGGGACTCGCGCGTCGGGCAGCAGGGCGGCAGTCAACGTGCTCGGCGGAGGCCAACCCGCGCGGTCAGCGGCGCCGGTGAGCGCTTCGACGTCGGAACCGCCCAGCAGCAACCGGACGAGCCGCTCCCGGTAGCGCTCGCGGACCCGTCCACTGGTGGTGTTCTCGTCGTTGTGTCCAGCGACGCTGGCCGCGGACAACCCATCGATGTAGGCGAACAGCAACTCGGCGAACTCGGCCATGGTGGTCGCCGGCAGACCGGCCTCGGCGGCGGTCCGGGCCAGTTCGCGCCAGCTGACGCGCGCACCGACCCGGTACGCCGCCAGTAGCCCGTCCATGGATCGCCCGCCGCGAGACTCGCCGCGACCCAGGGCGTACGCGCCGTCGATGGTCGCGCCCATCGGCGTGCCAGGGTCGACGTCGTGACCACGCCCGGCCAGCTTGAGGAATCCGGCCAAGGCCATCTGGACGGCGCCGGTGATGGTGTCGCGCATCGGCCCGTTCATGGCTCCGCGGTAGTCCGGCACCTCCGACGTCACGGCGTTCACGGTCAGCGCCGCCACCTGCGGCAGCCCCTCTCGCAGTGCGCGGAGGACGTCGGCGTCGATCTCAAAGGAACGGCCACCCGAGAGAAGCGAACTCGGGTCCGGTGTAGTCAACTGTTTCCTCCGAACAAACTTCGTCGGCCGATTCACGCACCGCGGTCATGATTCTAGTCCGACTGTCGGCCAGACTAGATTAGTGATTCCGCTGGTTGGACCGACCCGACGGCGACAGACGCTGCGACACCGCCTCCTCCGGCTGGCTGAACGGGCGACTACGCCGCTGCTGCCGGCCGACTACCTCGACCTGTTCCACCCGCTGCGACCCGGTGCAGACCTGCGCGGCCGGATTATCGCGATCCAGCCGGAGACCGCCGACGCGGCCACGATCGTGATCCAGCCGGGCGCGGATTGGGCCGGCCACGTGCCCGGCCAATACGTCCGGATCGGGGTTGACGTCGACGGCGTACGACAGTGGCGGGCCTACTCGTTGACGCACGGACCTCGGGCGGACGGCCACATCAGTGTCACCGTGAAGGCCGTGCCCGACGGGTTGGTCAGCAGCCACCTGGTCCGAGCAGCCCGACCCGGCACCCTGATCCACCTGGAGCAGGCGGCCGGGGAATTCATGCTGCCGACCGACGGTGGCCGGTTCCTCTTCGTCACGGCCGGATCCGGCATCACCCCGGTGATCGGCATGCTCCGGAACCTGTTCCCGGTCACCGACTCCGGAGTCGTTCGGCTGGTCCGCTCGGCCGGCTACGACATCGTGGTCGTCCACCTCGCTCCGAGCGAACCCGACTCCATCTTCAGCGCCCATCTGCGCGAGCTCGACGCCGCGGGAGCGATCCGGCTCGTCGCCCACTACACCGACGTCCACGGCTCGTTGGACGTGGACGACCTGGACGAACTGGTCCCGGACCTCGCTGAGCGGGGCACCCTGGCCTGCGGTCCGGCCGGACTGCTGGAAGCCCTGCGGCGCCATCACGACCGGCGAAACCTGACGCTGCGCACCGAGCAGTTCCGGGCCCCTCGTGTCGCCGTCGGCGAGGGCGGCACCGTGACGTTCGGCCGCTCCGGCACCGAGGTGGTCGCCGACGGTGCGACTCCGATCCTCGACGCGGCCGAGAGCGCCGGGGTGCTGATGCCCTCTGGCTGCCGGATGGGCATCTGCTACGGCTGCGTGCTGCCATTGAGCTCCGGCTCGGTCCGCGACCTGCGGACCGGCGAGATCACCACCGCGACACCGGGAGAGACCGCCGGTCGCGGAGTACCGGTTCAGACCTGCATCTCAGCCGCCGCCGGCACCTGCGAACTCGACCACTGAGCATCCAACCCACGATCAACATCGACTTTTCGAGAGGCTCCACCTGTGACCGTATTGCAGAAGAAGACCGACAACCCGATCGCTCACCTGACCGCTGAGGACATCGAGCAGCTGGGCGTCGAACTCGACGCCATCCGCCAGTCGGTGATCGAGGCCCGCGGGGCCGACGACGCCGCGTACATCCGCCGCGTGATCGACGCCCAGCGCAAACTCGAGCTGGGCAGCCGGGCGGTCCTGTTGGTGTCGTTGTTCCCGCCCGCCTGGATTCTTGGCACCGCCGGACTCGCCGTGGCCAAGATCATTGAGAACATGGAGATCGGCCACAACGTGCTGCACGGCCAGTGGGACTGGATGCGCGACCCCAAGATCCATTCGACCACCTGGGAGTGGGACCACGCGTCCCCGGCCGAGCAGTGGAAGCACGCGCACAACGAGTTGCACCACAACTACACGAACGTGATCGGCAAGGACAACGACCTCGGCTACGGCATCATGCGGGTCGACGAGGACCAGCCCTGGGTGCCGGCCTTCCTGGCTCAGCCGCTGTGGAACTTCCTGAACGCCTGCTTCTTCGAGTACGCCATTGCGGCCTACGACCTCGAGCTGGGCCGCAACCTCCGGAGCAAGAAGCGGCGGCGCAGTCCGGAGTTTCGGGGCCTGGCGAAGCAGGTGCTGGCCAAGGTGCGCAAGCAGATGACCAAGGACTATCTGCTCCACCCGGCGCTGTCCGGACCGTCGTTCGTGACCACCCTGGGTGCCAATGCGACCGCCAATCTGATCCGCAACCTCTGGGCCCACTCGGTGATCATGTGCGGCCACTTCCCCGAAGGTGTGCAGACCTTCGAACGACGCTCGATCGAGGGCGAGACCCACGGCGAGTGGTACCTGCGTCAGATGCTCGGGTCGGCCAACATCTCCGGCAGCAAGGCGATGCACTTCATGACCGGCAACCTGTCCCACCAGATCGAGCACCACCTGTTTCCTGACCTGCCGAGCAAGCGGTACGCCGAGATCGCGCCGCAGGTGGAGGCGCTGTTCGACCGCTACGGGCTCAAATACACCACCGGTTCCCTTCCCCGGCAGGTCGCCTCGGCCTGGAAGAAGGTGATCCGACTGTCCCTGCCGAACGACTTCGGTCGCCGGCGGGTCGCCGAAGTCCAGACGATGCGCGATGCCAGGAACGAGATGGCCGGAGCGGCCGCGGCAGCCTGAAACTCACCCAACGGTGACCGACGGCGGAGGCCGTTGGCATCGACCAGTCACCCGGATGGGGTGATGCCGGGGCTGGGGCGACGCCCGAGGATGGGTAGCGGTCACGCCGACGCGTGGCGAGTCATGGCCGGCCTTTCCGGGGCCGGTCCAGTAGCAGTGCAGTGGCGCGGGCCGTTGCGGCCACGCCGGAAGGAGAGCACGTGTCAAAGCCCGACGGAGTATTTCTGTTCATCGCAACCTACCCGGACGAGTCCACGGCGCAGGCCGACTACGACGTTGTGAAGACGTTGCACGGCATCGACGCCATCGGCAGTTTCGATGCCGCCGTGGTGACCAAGGACGACAAGGGCAAGGTCCACGTCAACAAGGACGAGACCGCGACACGAAAAGGGACCTGGGGTGGTGTTGCCGTCGGCGCCCTAGTTGGTCTGCTCTTCCCGCCCAGCATCATCGCCTCGGCGGCGATCGCCGGCGCTGCGGGTGGCTTTGCGGGGCACCTGTGGAAGGGCATGTCCCGTAGCGACGTCAAAGAGCTGGGGGATGTCATCGACGACGGTCAGGCTGCCCTGGTCGTGCTCGGCGACCTGACCGTGAGCGAGGCGCTGGAGAAGGCCGAGCTGCGCGCGACCAAGCAGATCCGCAAGCAGGTCAACGCCAACCTGGACGATCTGGACCAGGAGATCAAGTCGGCCAACCGCTGACCTCCCTCACCCTTGTCACCTGATCGGGCGGCAGCCCGAACTCTTCGTGCAAGGATCGACTGGTGAGCGCATGCTGTGGGCCGCGCCGTCGCGACGACGCTGATGCTCCGAGGCGTCTGTCAAACGGCGGTGAACAGGGTGGCGAAGGCGGCCTGGCGCCTGGCCGTTCCCAGGACCTGGTGACGATCCCCCGGGGTGCGTTCCAGATGGGCACGGACGACCGACGCGGCTACGTCATGGACGGCGAGGGGCCGAGCCATCTGGTGGAGATCGATGAGTTCGAGATTGGTCGCTACGCGGTAACCAATGCCGAGTTCGCGGTGTTCGCTGACGCCACTGGTTATACAACGTCAGCGGAGCAGTTCGGCAACTCGTTCGTCTTCGGGGGGCTGCTGCCCAGCGACTTTCCCGACACTCGTGCGGTGGCGACCGCCCCTTGGTGGCGCGAGGTGCACGGCGCTGACTGGCGTCATCCCGAAGGGCCGCAGAGTGATCTCAGCAGCCGTGGCGATCACCCCGTTGTCCACGTGAGCTGGTTGGACGCTGCTGCGTTCTGTGAGTGGAGCGGAACCGTTCTTCCTACCGAGGCGCAGTGGGAGCGGGCGGCACGCGGATCGCGGGAGGGCTCGCACTATCCGTGGGGCGACGCACGCGAGCCGGCTGGTGAACACCGGATGAACGTGTACCAGGGCGATTTCCCACGAGTCGATACCGGCGAAGACGGCTGGGTTGGCACCTGCCCGGTAGGGGCTTTCCCTCCGAACGGCTTCGGGCTGTTCGAGGTCACTGGAAACGTGTGGGAGTGGTGCGCGGATTGGTTTGATCCGACGTACTACGCGCGTTCTGCACAAACGAATCCTCAAGGACCCGAAAGGGGGACCGCTCGGGTCATGCGGGGTGGGTCCTACCTGTGTCACGACAGCTACTGCTGGCGGTATCGCGTGGATGCACGGAGCTCCAATACGCCGGACAGCAGCACCGGCAACCTTGGCTTTCGCGTCTCCAACCCCACGAACTGACCGGAGCACCTGCCCCCATCTGGGCCCCGGGGCCATCAACGAGTTGTGAGCATTTTGGCAGGCCAAGATCGCGGGCCGGCCCGGCGCCTCACCCGCAGCTGTAGTTGTGATCCAGGTCGTCGGCGATGTACTGATACAGAACCACCGGGCCACCGGTGAGACCGGTAAGGGTGGAGCACCGAGCCTGGGCGGACGTCGCGTCGACGGCGCCCGCGAGCCAGGTCAAGGCGCCCCGGAGGTTGCTGCCCGTGGTGTGTCCGGCCCCGTCGGTGCCGGTCAGGGTGTCGCCGACGATCCGATACCACTGGTAATGGGTGGAATAAAGCCCCACCTCAGTCACGCCCTCGGAGCGGTAGAACTGCGTCATCCCCTCCAGCGCCGCCGTGTTCCTCCGGAACGCCTCGGCACCGTTCCGCTGCCAGGAGTTCATGGTCTCCACATCCAGCCACCACCGGTAGTCGGCGGCGGCGGCGCTCACTCCGGCCGCCCGGGCCGCCGGGGCGAACCGCTGGTCCACCGACTCGACCGCGCGGTTCCAGCCGTACTGCCAGGAGCAAGCCAGGTCGTTGGTGTAACCGTTGTAGGCCCGCGGTGTGATCGCACAGCTGCCGTACGGGTTGCGATGGGTCACGTCCGGACGCGCGGAGGAATCGGTACCGCGGCTGTCGAGGTTGTCCGTCGGCCAGGTCGTGACCTGGTACTCCTCCAGCACCTGGCCCGGATTCGCGGTGTTGACGTAGAGCTGCACCCGTGGTTGTTCCGGGTCGGCACCGGTCGTGGTGTCGAAGGCCCAGGTCAGCTGCTCGGCCAGACACGGATTGGTCGAGGCCGCCGTGCCGCCGTTGACGCCGATGATCGCATAGGACATCTCACTGGGCAGGACATCGCCGCACTGCGGCCACGACACGTCGAGCCCGGTCCTGGCCGCGACACTGGTGGTCGCATCCGGGTCGTTCGGCTCCTCGGCCGACGCCGACGGCGTGCCGGTGATCAGGGCCATGGCCACGGCCACCACCCCGACGACGAGTCGCACAGCCCGATTCGGCATCACCCCACGGTAACAGCCCCAGACCCGCTGAAGCCTGAGAGAACTGAGGCCTCGGCTCGAAGCAAATCCTTTTCAGTAAGGAGATTCTCATAATCGGTGGTGGATGATCGGTTCTCGCACGAACGCCCGGTCTGGCGCTGGCGCGTCGTTCGATCGGGGAAACACCTGGGGCGCAGATCCGTTCCCGGGACTCTTTGATCCGGGTGTCTCCCCTCCGGCACCGGCTGGCCGCTGCCGGGCATGAAGCGTCACCGGTCGAGTTCCATCTCCGTCGACTTGGTCGACCTCTGGGGATGCCAGGTGCTCGTGCGGCACGGCGTGTGGGACCCGAACTCAGTGCCGTTCCGATTCGCGAGTCCGCTGGTCAGCGCTCGCGGGCGACTATCCACCCGAAGTGAAATCTTAGACCGGTTCATTTTTCTGGCGCCTGTCCGACACGTGCGCCGCACGGTTGCAGGTTTTTTCGTACAGCACACCCACGTCGCACCTGTTCCAAGACAACGAGGACGGCGGCCAGAATCGCCCGGTATCTGGCTAGCGACCGCCTCAACGCCGGGGAGCGCACCTCACTTAGATGTCGACTCCTTCGCCGGTCTGCGTGGTTTCGGCGATCACGGCAGCGAGTAGCCGGCGGGAGTTGCTCCAGGTGAAGAGGTACGGGTTCCGCGTCGCCGCTGCGCCAGGTCGGAGCCCTCCGGCGGAATCGCGCCCGCGAAGTTGGTAATCGCTGGACCGGCTCGCTCGTGCGGCCTGGACGATTGCCCCTTCGGGCCAGATTGCCGCCATTGCTCGCCATGTACTTCAGGTTGCGCGGCGAGGAGCCGCAGGCGTCCAGGAACCCTTTTGCAGATCGGCTGACAGCCGGCCAATGACCTTGGCACCCCAGCGCTCCCGGGCCTGACGTCGCTCCATGATCTCCCGTCCGATCGGCCAGTAGGTGAGCAGCAGGTCAGTCGGCTGCCCGCACCGCCCGTCGATGACCGTTGGCTGATGTGGGCGCTGACCGAGTCAAGCAACGCGGTTTACCAGTCGGCAAAAACGTTCCCGCCGGAACGTTTAGGACGTGGATCTCGGCGTCGCGACGATCTGGGCGAGACTCATCGCGCGCTGAACTGGTCGATGGGGTTCACCTAGCTCACCGCCTCGACGTGCATCTTCGCGCCGCGGACCCAGCTGACTCAGTGACGATGGCTCGTCGGCGAAGACCGGGTCTGTTGTCGGGGAGTGATGTGGTGATCGCGGTCATCCACCCGGCCGCGCCCATGGGAGCCGATACCGCGCAAAGCGTATGCAGCGGTCTGGACCCTGGCGACCTGGAGCTTCCGGGCGCTCTCGCCACGCCTCGCCTGCGTGACCAGAATTCGAACTATGTCAGAGACCGTCACCGTCACCGACGCCAAGGCGCGCCTGTCCGAACTGGTGGCCGCCGTCGCCGTCACGCAAGACCATGTCGACATCACGCGCAACGGCGTACCGGCCGCGGTACCTCGGGCAGGGCGACTGCAAGTTTGAGCGAGACTGCCGACCGCCCCCGCTCGCGTCTAGGGCTGCCACCAAGGCCGCAACGGCACGGTGACACCGCCGCGGTCGTCGGTCTTGACCGCCAGCACCTGGTGCAGTTGGACGACGTTGCGCTCGAATCCCAGCCGGGAGCCGGCCATGTAGAGACCCCAGACCCGGGCGGTGCCGAGTCCGACCTCGGCGACGGCCTCGTCCCAGTGCTGCACCAGGTTGGCGCACCAGTCGCGCAGGGTCAGTGCGTAGTGCGGCCGCAAGTTCTCCTCGTGCAGCACCTCCAGGCCGACGTTTTGAGCCTCGGAGATGATCCGGCCCGATCCGATCAGCTCGCCGTCGGGGAAGACGTAGCGGTCGATGAACCCACCGATGGCCGACCCGGGTCTGTTGTCGGGCCGGGTGATGCAATGGTTGAGCAGCAGGCCACCGGACCGCAGCTTCGAGCGGAGGAAGCCGAAGTAGGCGGGATAGTGGGCGACCCCGATGTGCTCGGTCAGCCCGATCGAGGACACCGCGTCGAAGTCCGTCTCCGCGATCTCGCGGTAGTCACCGTGCCGCACCTCGGCGAGGTCGGTGAGCCCTTCCTCGGCGATGGCCCGCTGTGCCCAGGCCGCCTGCTCGGCCGACAGCGTGATCCCGATGCTCTTCACCCCTCGGCGGGCGGCGTAGCGAACCATGCTCCCCCACCCGCAGCCGACGTCGAGGAGCCGATCGCCGGCCTGCAGACGCAGCTTGTCGAACACCAGCCGGTATTTGTTGGCCTGCGCCTCCTCCAGGGTCGCGTCGGCGTGCGGATAGCAGGCACACGTGTAGGTCATCGACGATCCGAGCACCCACTCGTAGAAGGTGTTGGAGACGTCGTAGTGGTGGTGGATCGCTTCGGCATCGCGAGTGCGACTGTGTCGCAGCCCCTGCACGGTACGACGCCACCGGGGCAGCACCTCTTGCGGCGGGGGCGCGATCGGCACCAGATGCTCGACCCCGATGGAACGGACGATGTCGGCCAGCACCCGCACCGGCGGAGTCGTGACCGTGACGTGGTCATTGAGGGCCTTGAGCAGCTCGTAGGGGTCACCCGGATGCACCCCGAGCGGTTCGAGATCTCCGGACACATAGGCGCGGACCAGACCCAGCTCGCCCGGTGCGGTGGCCAGGTAGGTGGTGCCGCGCGGGGTCACCAGGTCGAAGCCGAGAGCGTCGTCCGGCCCGGTCGCACTGCCGTCGTAGGCGGTGAACCGCAGCGGGAACTGACCGGCGACCACGATCTCCAAGATCTGGGCCAGGGACAGCCGACCGGCTGGGGACGAGGCCGTGGAGTCCTGGTTGGGCGCGGTCACGTGATCCTTGTACGCCGTCATCGTCGTTGCACCGCCTTCGCGTAGAGGTCGAGGAGACGGGAGTCCGGGTCGTAGGTCGACTTCACGATGTCGTACTCCTCGCCGCCGTAGAGTTCGTCGAAATCATCTTGGGAGTAATAGGCGTCGGAATACAACGACTTGTGACCGTCGAACTCACGGACCTTCCGCTCGATCAGCCTGTTCGTCTCCCCCTCGGTGGCGCCGACCGGCACCGAGGACCAGAAGCCGAGGTTGACGAAGGTGTGACCAGGCCGCATCGGGTACAAAGGCCAGCGCTCGCGCAGCCGCACCGGGCACAACCAGATCGGCTCGATGGGAACGTTGGACAGGAACCAGTCCAGGAACCCCGCGCACCGCTCGAGCGGCACCTCCACGTCCTGGACGACTCGTTCGCGCGCCGGACGGCCTCGGGCCCGCTCGATGCGGTCGACGAGATCGACCCGTCGCTCGTACTGGAGCAGCTTCCAGTAGAAGCTGCTGCGCCGGTAGCGCCGGGGCCACCAGCGCCGCAGCGGCGGGTGCTGGGCGCCGAATGCGCGGGAGCACCAGAACCAGTCGGTGTCCCACCGCCAGAGGTAGTCACCGATGGTGAGCCGGTCGGTCACGATGCCGGCGTCGTGCTGGATCGACCGGTAATAGATGTCCTGCCCGGTGTAGTCGCTGACCGGTCCGAAAGTGGTGGTGCACTGACCCAGGGACAGGTAGCACTCGTCGGCGCTGAAGACCACGCCGTCGAGGTAGTCGACTCGGACCCCGTCGAGGCCGCCGGTGTCGACGATGGCGTTCATCGCCTCGACCAGGTCGGTCAGCGAGTGGTAGCGAATGTGGCGGAGCGCGACAAAAGGATCCACCGCCTCCAGCGCGATCCGCAGCCGCACCGCGTACCCAAGTGTTCCGTAGGAGTTGGGGAACGCGCGGTACAGGTCGGGATGCTGCTCGGCTGACACCGTGACCAGGTCCCCGGAACCGGTCAGAATGTCGGACTCCAACACCGACTCGTGCGGCATTCCGTTGCGGAAGGAGGCCGACTCGATGCCCAGACCGCTGACGGCTCCGCCGAGGGTAATCGTCTTCAACTGCGGGACGACCAGCGGGGACAGCCCGTACGGCAGCGTGGCCGCGACGAGATCCTCGTAGGTGCACATGCCGGCCACCTCAGCCGTCTTCGCGTCGGGGTCGACCGAGAGCACCCCCGTCAGCCCCGAGGTGTCCAGGCCGGGAGCTTCGTTCTTCACCCGGGCGCGGAACAGGTTGGAGGTGGGCTTGGCCAGCCGCACCGGGGCCGTCGCCGGGATCGCCCGGTAGCTGGCCAGCAGCCGCTCGACTCCGGCGTTGTAGGCCTCAGCTAGGACCCCGGGCGGAACTGCCATGGCTCCACGCTAGCGCCCCGAGTGGACAGCTGCGACGCTCGGTGATCAGAACTCGAGTGGGATCGGCACAGGTGCCGGCGGGTCTCAATCGGTCGACGGCGACCGGTTCAGCCCGCAGCAGGGTGGGTCGACGCTCCGCGTGGCGGCCGTCCGGCGTAATCGCGGCGCGTAACCGAAAGGCTCAGATCGACATGCGGTAGCCGAAGAACTCATGATCCCCTTGTAGCCACCCTGACCGTTGCCGAGGTCCTCGAAGTCGGTGATGAACTCGATGGCCGCGATCCACTTCACCATCTTGAACCCGACGGTGCGGTTCCAGCCGTACGGCCAGGACCAGGCCAGGTCCTTGGTGGGCCTGCGGTAGGCACCCGGAGTGATCGAGCAGTTGCCGTACGGGTTGATGATGACGGCTCCGGGTAACCATCGTGTGCTGGCTCGTAGACGAACGGGTAAGGACTGGTCATGGCCAAAACGAACGTTTCGCGGGTGGTCGAGGACATCTACGCCATCGAGCACGCGTTCACCAACTGCTACCTGGTCGTCGACCAGACGGCGGTCACCGTGATCGACGCTTGCTTCCCGTCCACCTGGTCGGCCGTCCAGGAGTGCCTGACGTCGATTGGACGGAGAGTTTCCGACGTCGCTGGCCTGCTGCTGACCCACGGCCATTTCGATCACGTGGGATTCGCCCGCCACCTGCAGACCGACCTGGACATCCCAGTGTGGATTCACCAAGACGATCACTGGCTCGCGCAGCACCCGTACCGCTACCGGCCAGAACGCAACCGGCTGCTATATCCCCTCGGTCACCCTCGTTCGCTGCCGGTGCTCACCCGGATGGTCGCCGCGGGCGCCTTGCGCGTACGTGGCGTGCAGGCCACCGTCACTTTCGAATCCGGTCGCCTCGACCTCCCCGGTTCTCCGATCGTGGTGCCCACCCCGGGCCACACCAGCGGACACTGCGCATTTTATTTGCCCGACCGTGACGTCGTGTTCACCGGTGACGCCCTGGTCACGTTGGACCCCTACACCGGCCGGTCCGGGCCGCGGATGGTCGCTCCCGCGGCTACCGCAGACGTCGAGCGGAATCGACGGTCACTCTGCCAGCTCGCCGAGGTAGCGGCCGGGGTGGTGCTTCCCGGGCACGGGCGGCCGTGGCGGCACGGAAGCGCAGCGGCGGTGAGTGCCGCGCTGGGGCCGGGCCGCGGCTGAAGCGCAGCTAGAGCC
>JAKDLH010000428.1 GCA_030452945.1 Microlunatus sp.
TGGCGGTCAGCCGCAAGGTCGGCTACCGGCCGAACGGGGTAGTGCGCCTGAAGCGTCGCGAGAGCGAGATGGCGCTGAACCAGAAGCTGGTGCTCAGCCCAGCGGATCTGGTCCGGGGAGACCCGCTCGAGGTCAGCGGGGCCAAGGACCTACAGGCTTTTCTCGGCTTGGGAGCAGGCACAGCCGCTCGGTGACCACGGTGAAGCCTCGGTCCCGGAGCCGCTGCGGCAAGCTCGATCCGAGCGCCACCATGGGGGTGACGACCCCGGCGGCGCCCAGGTCAGTCTCCGACGCCAGCGCGATCGCTGACTCCCCCAGCATCACCGCGGTTGCGTCGTAGCCGGGGTCGTGGTCGGCCGCGATGGTGGTGCGATATCGCGCCCCGCTGACGGTGTCGGCGTCCACCGCGACCGTGAAGGTGCCGTTGCTCCGCGTGCGGTCGTTGGGACCCTGGCCCGGCTTGGGCAGCACCCGGTCCAACAGGTTCCGGGTCGGACCGAACGACATCCCAGCCATCAGCGCGCCGGTCCCGACCGCGATCCCGGCGGCGATCACCGCACCACGAGGTCCACGCCCGGTGGCGACGACCTCGCCGTAGCCGAATTCGCGCCCGTATGGCCAGCCGGCTATGGCGTTGCTCCGATGGACGATCTGTCGGTTGTAGGAACCCATCACGAACGGTGTTTGCCAGGACTTGGTCTGGTCGTCGCGGGCCAACCAGCTAGGTCCATCGGTGTTGCTCGAGGACCCGTACAGGCTGCCGGAGACGTCGTCCGCGAGAGCCCGTGGGTCCCCGGCGAGCCGCCGGGCGACCGGGTCGGTCCGCGCCTCGATCATCTGCTGGCGTAGCGAGTCCACGGTCCCGCCGCTGATCCCTCCCCGCAGCTTTCGCACGTGCAGCACCGCGGAGGTCAGCTGACCGGCGTCCTCGGCCGCGGCCCGGCTCGCGGCCAGTCCGACGCCGAGGTCGGAGGGCACCGAGTCGAAGCCGCACGAGTGGACGATCCTGGCTCCACTGGCGCGGGCAGACTCGTGCGCGGCGTCGATACTGCGCCGGACGAACAGCGTCTCCCCGGTGAGGTCGGCGTAGTGTGTGCCGGCCCTGGCGCAGGCCTGCACCAACGCCAGCCCGTACCGCAGGTACGGGCCGACGGTGCTGGCCACCACTCGACTTCGCGCGGCCAGGTTGGCCACCGCCGTGTCGTCGAGCACGTCGATAGTGATCAACGGCCAGGTCGAGCCGGCCGCTGGCAACGACGAGCGAACCTTCTCCAGCCGGTCAGCCGAGCGTCCCGCGAGTCCGACGCGCAACCCGCTGCTGGCGTGTTCGGCGAGATGCCGGGCAGTCAGGCGCCCGACGAAGCCGGTCGCACCAACCAGGACGAGGTCGAACTCGCGGCTCGCTGTTTCACCCATCGTCGATTCACCCATCGTCGTCACGCTACGGCATGCCCGGCGGCGCTCACCACCTGTTGCGTCCCAGGTGGGATACACCGGTTGGCCCCACTGTTCGCCGAATGGGACTTGGGCTCCTCAAAGTCGGCATGACGGGGAAAGCCATGAGTCGACCGTGGAACGATTCGCGGGGTCATCGAAGATCCGCGCGGATTGGCGGCTCTTCAGAATTGAGGGTGTAGTCGTGGTCTGAACCCGCCGGCTTCGAGTAGGCATCGGGCGATGTAGTTGGTGAGGTTGCGGAAGCCGAGGGCGGAGCCGCGGAGGTGTTCGAGCCGGCCGTTGATCGCCTCCGTGGGTCCGTTTGAGGTGCCGGGCCGGTCGAAGTAGGCCAGCACGTCGACGGCCCGCTTCTTCAACGTCCGACCCAGCGTGATCACTTCGCTCAGCGCAGCCGGGACACCGCAGCTGAGCGAGTCGATGAGCTTCGTCATCACCGCTCGGCCACGGGCACGGTCGGGTTCGCGATAGGCGCCGATCATGCGTTGGTAGACACCCCAGGTCACTTCGACCTGGACGTGCGCATCGTCGGCGAACACCTGCTCGAGCCGCTGGTGTTGCCACTGGGTGAGCAGGTCGAGGCCAGTGTGCAGGGTCCGGCGGGCTCGGTAGAGCGGATCAGCAGCGCGGCCTCGGTGTCCGTGGATGATCTGTTGGATCCGGCGGCGGCAGCGGTCGAGGGCGTCGCCGGCGAGCCGGACGACGTGGAACGGGTCCATCACCGCGACGGCGTCGGGCAGCTCTGCGGTGGTGGCGGTCTTGAAGCCGGTGAACCCGTCCATCGCGACGACCTCGATCCCGTCCCGCCACGATCGACCTTGAGTATTCACGGCCGTGAGGTTTCGGGCTGGCCGGACGGCCGGTCGGCACG
>JAKDLH010000429.1 GCA_030452945.1 Microlunatus sp.
AGGGTGCGCCTTGGTGGGCCCGGGGCGGTCGCGTCTAGAGCCCGGCCTGCTCCAACGCGTCCTCGTACGCGTCCAGGGCTTCCGGCTGGGGCATGCCGCTGGCGATCGCGTCGAGGTAGGTCTGCTCCAACTCCTCGCCCACCCGCTGGTAGCGGGCCATCCATTGCTCCTTGCTCGATCGCCAGTAGCCGATGACGGTGAAGTCTTCATCGGACCAGCCCAGCTCGTGCCGAAGGTGCTTGCGAACGGCCCTGGACTCGCCCGCCTCACCGGCGAACCACACGTAGCCCCGGCCCTCCGGCATGGTCAGTTCCCGGAGTGCGGCCAGCAGGCGGCTCGGCCCGTGCCCGTTGCCGCCAGCCAGCCAGCGCCAGCTCACCTCGGCCGGGCTGGCGATCTGTTGGCGGTCGCGGGGCTCGATGACCTCGGCCACGGCTATCGCTCGCCGGTCGGCGGTGAGTTCCTCCACAATCCTCCCCAACGCGGGCAGGGCGGTCATGTCGGCCATCAGCAGCTGCCAGGCCGCGCCAGCCGGAGGGGCGTACCAACCCTTGGCGGGACTCAGATAGACCACGTCGCCGACTTCGGCCCGGACGGCCCAGGAGCCGGCGACCCCACCCGCGTGGCGGACGAAGTCGATCAGCATCTGCCCGGTCGCAGGGTCGTAGCGTCGGACGGTATAGCTGCGCAGCCGGGGTCCGTCGTCATCCCCGGCGTAGTCGAGGGTGCCGTCCGGCTGGCGAATCGGTTCGGCGGCCCGGCTCTTACCGGGTGGCGGCACCAGGGCCAGCAACCGCTCGTCGGGGTCGCCGCTGCCGACGAAGCGGCGCAGATCCCCTCCATCGAGGGTGATCCTGATCATGTTCGGGGTCAGTGCGGCGATCCCGACGACGACGGCGCGGTAGTAGTCGGAGTAGTAGCCCACGGGTGTCCTCCGGTCGGGAGTGCGAAACGGATCAGCCTGGGTTCGGCGAGTCGGATCTCGTGTGGCCGGCACAAGCGGATTAGGACAGGTGAGAAACTGGCCCCGTGCATGTCCAAACGTCCACCAACTCCAGACTCCAGCTGATCGCGAGCGAGACCGATCGCCTGTACGACGACCTGATCGCTGTGCGCCGCGACATCCACGCGCACCCGGAGGTTAGCAACGAGGAGTACCGGACGACGCAGCTGGTGGTCGACACCTTGGCCCAGGTCGGGTTGACCGCCGAGGTGCTGCAGATCGGCACCGGCGCGGTCTGCGACATCCTCCCCGAGGAGTCGTCTTCGGCCGAGGATCTGATCGGGCTTCGGGCCGATTTGGACGCGCTGTCGATCCAGGACGGCAAGAACGTGTCGTATCGCTCCCGAACCGACGGTCTCTGCCACGCCTGCGGACACGACGTACATACCACTGTGGTGCTCGGCGTCGGTCTGGTGCTCGCCCGGCTGCGATCGGCAGGCCTGCTCCGCCGCGGCGTGCGACTGATCTTCCAACCCGCGGAGGAGTCCAGCCCGGGCGGTGCGGTGGACGCTATCGCCTGCGGGGTGCTCGACGGGCTGACCGAGGTGTACGCGCTGCACTGCGACCCGCGGACAGAGGTCGGTCGGATCGCGCTCCGGGTGGGTCCGATCACCTCCGCCGTGGACGACGTCAAGGTCACCCTCACTGGCACCGGTGGTCATACGTCGCGCCCGCACTTGACCTCGGATCTGATCGGTGCGCTCGGTGCCCTGGCTACCGAGACCCAGCTGCTGCTGTCCCGGCGGATCGATCCCCGCAGCGGGCTGTCGCTGATGTGGGGCCGGATCCGCGCCGGATCCGCCGCCAACGCCATCCCGCAGGTGGGAGTCATCCAGGGCACCCTGCGGGCGCTGGACGAAGAGGGCTGGCGGAGCGCGCAGCGGCTCATCCCTGAGCTGGTCAGCCAGATCGTGCGGCCGTTCGGGGTGGGGGTGGAGGTCTCAGTCGCTCGCGGCGTGCCGCCCGCGGTTAACCATCCGCTCGGAGTGAGTCGTCTCAGCGAGGCAGCTCGCTCGGTGCTGGGTCCCGAGGGGGTCACTACCACCGAGCAGTCCCTCGGCGGCGAGGACTTCGCGTGGATGCTCCAAGAGGTGCCTGGGGCGATGGCTCGCCTCGGTGTCCGCTCGGTCGGTGAGACGGTGGCGCCCGACATCCACCAGCCGACCTTCGACGTCAACGAGGAGTGCATCAGGGTAGGCGTGTCGACACTCGCTGCCGTGGCCAGCCGCCCTGCCGACCCGCTCCCCCGGGTCTGAGACGGCGTCACCAGATCGTTACCCGGATCCGCAGCAAACCCTCC
>JAKDLH010000430.1 GCA_030452945.1 Microlunatus sp.
GTCGTCGACGTAGCGCCTCGTCGTCCTGGCATGCGGGTCGAGTGGGCCGAGCAGCCAGCGGCCGTTGTCCGGGGTGCCAAGGAGCGCCGCGAAGCAGGCGTTCGAGTCGAAGCGGGGCAGGCACAGCCAGTCGACCGAGCCGCCCCTGCTCACGAGAGCGGCCGTCCCGAGATCGCCGAGCACGGCGTAGTCCTCGATGGGCGTCGGGTTCATGGGTGGCTCCGAGGGCGGAGCAGGGTCGCTCATGCACCCGAGTATGCCGCCCAGCGCGCCGAGTATGCCGCTGAGGGCGCTCGTGTGGCAGCCCGGCCCGCGCGGGGCGGACTTGGCCGAACAGCCGAGCAACTCCGACGGCTCGGTGCGTGCCCGGCCCCGCGCGGGACGGACGGTGGCGCCGCCCCGCGTGGGACGGACGGTGGCGCCGCCGAGCGAGCTGGGCGGCATCCGGCCGGGTCGGGTGCGCACGCCGTTGACCAGCACAAACGCGATCGGCAACCCCCGAAGATGCCTACCAGTGCGGAAGTCCGGTCAGGGACTCTTCAGCGGCACACATGTGGCATTGATCATTTTCACAGGATGTTGGCAGCCAAAACACCTATCCGCCGAACTGGACATAGGCGTACGTTCCTGACATACGACATCTCGTCGCAGTTGGCCCCTTTCATGAAAGGTACAACAATGCAACGACCTCGTGTCTCCCTGTCTGCTAGACCCGGCAAACACATCTTCCGCACGGCCGCCGCCGCGGTGCTGGCGGCTCTACTGATCTCAGCACCAGCACTCAACGCAACAGCCGATTCCGTCTCGATGACACCAGTGGCAAGCAACGTCGCCAGCGCAGCCACCACCTCGCGGGCCACCGTGGCAAGCGTGGAACGGGTGATTGCTGCACAGCCCGCAGGGGCCAAACTCCCCAGCGCCGATCGGGCGGCATTGGCCAAGTCGTTCTACGAGTTCGCCCAGTTCGTCAAGGCCCACCCAGAGTTGATGCAGCAGATTCAGACCGGCACGGTCAGTCCCGCCTGGCACGTCGGGTTCGGCTGGTACATCTACTTCCACCATCTGACGCCGAATGACCAACGGTGGTTCATGGAGGTCGGCGTGTCCGCAGTGGCCGTCGCGATCTGCGCAGCGTCTGGTTTCGACCCGGCAGTGTGCACCTACGGGGGCGGTATCGCCACGATCCTTGTCATCACGATCGACCACTACTACTCCACGAAGTACTGCCTCGAGATTCAGATCAACTACACCATCTCGCTGCACAAGGCATACAGGACCCGGTGCTGAGATGTCCGGCGAGGACTGGGTGTTCAGCTTACGGACGCTGGCGCTCCAGGCAGGATTCGGCGTGCTGATCTTCGGCTTGAACGCCGCGCACACGCCAGCGGCAAGCCTCATCGGCTGGGCCGTGTTTTACGTCGCCCTTTCGCTGCTGCTGAATGTCTTGCTGACCAAGATGTTCGGACCTGGCGGCAAGAAGAAGGGCCGACGCGTCTAGCTCGTGAGGTTACGGCCTTTGTACGAAGCTGCTTGGCCTGGACGGGTTCGCCCTGGTCCGGGTGGAGCTCGAGCAGGACGGGGCGAGGGTGGTGCACGTGGTCACCGCGCGGACGAGACGGCCGCCGCGTGCCCGTCCTTCGGGGGGATCTCGACCGCGCGCCAGGGCTCGGCGAGCACCCAGCCCCGGTACGTGGCCTACGGGCCGGACCCGCTCCGGCTGGTGTGGCACATGAGCCGGTGGCGGTTCCGCGATCGCTGTGCGAGCGTCGCGGCTTCGACCAGATCCGCCAACCGGTCGCGCTCGGCCATCACCGGCCTCGACCCCGTCCCGCCCTGCGCACCCTGCGCCAGTCCAGCCGCGAGCACATCCTCTGGCCCGCCACGAGCCCAACACCACAAACCTGACGCAGACCCGGCAACCCGGCAGGCACGATTGAGGGACTGTCGGTGCCTCGACCTACGATGTTGCGCGTGACTGCAACGGCTCGTCCCACCACTCCTGCCCTCGTCGTGCGAGGCGCCCGAGAGCACAACCTCAAGGACGTGTCCGTGGACCTGCCGCGCGACAGCCTCATCGTCTTCACGGGCCTCTCCGGGTCGGGGAAGTCGTCACTGGCGTTCGACACGATCTTCGCCGAGGGGCAGCGGCGCTACGTCGAGTCGCTGTCGGCCTATGCCCGGCAGTTCCTCGGCCAGATGGACAAGCCCGACGTCGACTTCATCGAGGGCCTGTCACCGGCGGTGTCGATCGACCAGAAGTCGACCAACCGCAACCCGCGCTCGACGGTCGGCACGATCA
>JAKDLH010000074.1 GCA_030452945.1 Microlunatus sp.
GGGTCGGGCGGGGTCGGGTCGCTAGCGGTGCAGTACGCCAAGGCGTTGGGTGCCACGGTGGCGGCCACGGCTGGCAGCCCGGATAAGCTCGATTACATCCGCTCGATCGGTGCCGACCTCGCCATCTCCTACCGTCACGACTGGATCACCGCGATCAGGGATCTGTCCCACCGGCGCGGGGCCGACGTCATTTTGGACGTCATGGGAGCGACCTACCTGAGCGACCACGTCGGCCTGCTCGCCACGAACGGACGGTTGGTGGTGATCGGCCTGCAGGGTGGTCGTCAGGGCAGTCTGGACCTCGGCCGGCTGTTGGCCGTGCGCGGACGGGTGATCGCGACGACCCTGCGCAGCCGTCCGGCGAGCGAAAAGTCCGCCATCTGCCGGCGGGTGACCGAAGCGGTCTGGCCGCGTGTCACCGACGGTTCGATAGCCCCCGCGCCGCAGTCGCGGTTCCCGCTCGCCGACGTGGTCGCCGCCCATCGGCACCTGGAGTCCGGGGAGAATCTGGGAAAGGTCGTCCTGACCGTCAGCAAGCGGTGACGGCACCGCTGCAAGTCGGCGTGGTCGGCTTCGGACTGCGGTCCTCGTTGACCGAGCAGGTGCGGCGGTCAGGCCACGCGGAGGTGGCCGCGGTCTGCGACCCCAGTGTTCGCGGACGTACCGACGCCGCTCGCGCGCTCCCGGCCTCGACGATGATCACCGACTCGTTGGACCAGCTGCTGACCTGCGGCGTGGAGGCGATCCTGGTGCTCAGCCCGGACGACACCCACCGTTCGGTGGCCGTCGCCGCCCTGGAGGCGGGTGTGGCGGTCTTCTGCGAGAAGCCGCTGTCGACCAGCATCGAGGACTGCGACGAGGTGTTGGCGACGGCCCGTCGGACCGGGACACGGCTCTACGTCGGACACAATATGCGGCACATGCCGGTGGTCCGCCAGCTGCGCGAGGTGATCGGCTCCGGCCGGATCGGCACCGTACGGTCGGTGTGGTGCCGCCACTTCGTCGGCCACGGCGGCGACTACTACTTTCGCGACTGGCACGCCGACCGGCGACACTCCACCGGATTGCTGCTGCAGAAGGGCGCGCACGACCTGGACGTGATCCACTGGCTGGCCGGCGGCTTCACCCGGCGGACTGCCGCGATGGGCCGCCTGGCCGTCTACGGCGACATCTCGTCGCGGCGAGAGCCGGGTGAGGAACGGATGACCGACTGGTACGACCCGACCGGTTGGCCGCCGACCAACTTGCAGGATCTGAATCCGGTAGTGGATGTCGAGGACCTGTCGATGATGATCATGGAGCTGGGCAACGGGGTGCTGGCCTCCTACCAGCAGTGTCACTTCACTCCGGACTACTGGCGCAACTACACCGTGATCGGCGAGGCCGGACGGGTGGAGAACCTCGGCGACGGCCCCGGGGGGCGCATCGCGGTATGGGACCGGCGCCACTCGAGTTGGGCTCCGCCGGACACCGAGATCGAGATCACCGGCTCGGCGGAGGGCCACGGCGGGGCGGACCGGGTGATGATCGAGGAGTTCCTCCGGTTCGTGCGCACGGGGCAGCCCACGGAGACGTCCCCGGTGGCGGCCCGGGAGGCGGTGGCGGCCGCGGTCGCCGCCACCGGCTCGCTCCGCGGCGACGGCTCGGCCCGGTCGGTGCCGGAGCTGGATCCCGATCTGGTGGCCTACTTCGAGGGCGGGCAGCTCTGACGGCAAGAACGCCCAACGCCGTCCCAGCACGCTGGCACCGTGGCGCCGTCCGGACCTGACCGATCGCGTCAGCTGGTCCAGGCGCGCCAGAGGGCCGCATACTCGCCGTCGGCCGAGACCAGCTCCTGGTGACTGCCGAGTTCGGCGATTCGGCCGTCAATCACCACCGCGATCCGGTCGGCGTCGTGAGCGGTGTGCAGCCGGTGCGCGATCGCCACGACCGTACGGTTGGCCAGCAGTGCGGCCATCGAGCCCTCCAGGTGCCGGGCGGTCCGCGGGTCGATCAGGGAGGTGGCCTCGTCCAGCACCAGGGTGTGGGGATCGGCGACCACCAGCCGGGCGAGCGCGATCTGCTGAGCCTGGGCCGGCGTCAACGCCAGGTTGCCCGCGCCGATCGTCGTGCGCAGCCTCTTCGGCAGCTTGTCCACCCAGTCCCACGCCTCCACCGCCCGCAGCGCCTCGATCACGGCATCGTCGCCCGCGTCCTCTCGAGCCAGCACGATGTTGTCGCGGATGGTGCCGGTGAACACGTGGTGCTCCTGGGTGACCAAGGCGACCTCGGTCCGCAGCTGGCTCAACGGCAGCGAGACGAGGTCCACTCCACCCACTGTGGCCCGACCCGAACCGGGCGAGTTGATCCCGGACAGAAGTCGACCCAGCGTGGACTTGCCCGAACCGCTGGGTCCGACGATGGCCAGCCGCTCCCCGGGCGTCAGCGCCAGCGAGATCCCGTGCAGCACGTCGTGGCCCTCGCGGTAGGCGAACCGGAGATCTGTGCCCACCAACTGCGTGCCCTGGGGCCGGTCGTCGGTCGCCACCCGGTCCTGCGGCACCTCCGCGATGCCCAGCAGACGGGTGGTCGAGGCCACGCCGACCTGCAGTCGGTCGAGATTGCGGATCAGCCGCTCCAGCGGCTCGACCAGCGCCTGAACGTAGAGGATCGCGGCGGTAATCTGACCCAGGGTCAAACCCCCGGTGCTGTAGCCGATGGCGCCGAGCACCATGACCATCACCAAGGGGGTGTCGTAGGCCAACCCGATGAAGCCGAACAGGATGTTGCGCAGCGACATGGTGTACCGCTCGGCTTGGGCGGACACGTCGATGTCGCCCTCGCCGGTCTCGATCCGGCGCGACTGCAGGCCGAACGCCTCAATCGTCCGCGCACCCTCGACGGTCTCGGTCAAAGTGGTGTTGATGGTCGAGTAGGTCGAGCCCTCGGTGATGTAGCCCTTCGGGGCCCGCGTTAGATAGCGCCGCACACCGATCACCAGCAACGGGGCGGTGACCAGCAACGGCAGGGTCAAGAAGACCGAGTTGAGCAGCATCGCCAGCAGCGTCAGTACGGTGGTGACGCCCGCGATCACCGCCTCCGGCAACCCGTACCGGACGCTCTCGCTCATCGTCGACACGTCCCGGGTGACCCGAGTGACCAGGTCCCCCGAGCTCGCGCTCTCCACCCGGCCGAGCGGCAGTCGCAGCACGGTCGCGACGACGTGCTCGCGCGCACTGGCCAATACGTCCTGGCCGAACACGGTCGAAGCCCACAACGCGCCGAAGGTGAGGATGGCCTGCAGCACCACGACAGCCGCCACCGCCAGTCCCAGCGAGGTGAGGGCGGCAGCCGCCGTACCCGGCTCGGCCGCCCGGTCCACCAGCGCTCCCAGAATTCGCGGCACGACCAAGGCCGCGATCGCGGCCAACGCGTGCAGGCCGAGCAGCAGTCCGACCAGCCAGCGCCGGTCCACGAGCAGACCTTTCAGGAACGCCACCACCGCCGGCGAACTCGCCACCGGCAGTCCCCGTTCGGGATGGCGGGACGAGTTGTAGGTGTTCTGGGCCCGCTGCTCACGCAGCCGGTGCCGGTCGCGCCAAGCTCGCAGCCGGTCACCGACCGAGCCGTCCGCCGGAGGCAGCAACGCGGCGGGCACCCGCGGCTCGGTGGGTGTCGCGCGCCAGGTCTCCGCCGACCCGGGCAGTCGGGTCGCCAGGTCAGTCATCGCCGGCACCGCTGCGCTGCGTTGGATCCGCGTCGTCCAGACCGCGTACGACGACGTGTCGATAGGCCGCACTTCGGGCCAGAAGTTTCTCGTGGGTGCCGACGTCTATCACCCGCCCCTGCTCCAGTAGGGCCACCCGGTCAGCGTGGTGCAGCAGTAAGGGCGACCCGGTCATCACGACCGTGGTCCGGCCTCGTCGGTGCTGGGCGAGCCGACTCGCGATCATCGCCTCGGTGTGGGCGTCGACCGCCGATGTCGGCTCGACCAGGACCAGGATCTCCGGGTCCGCGGCCAGGGCCCGGGCTAGCAGCAGTCGCTGCCGCTGGCCGCCGGACAGGCCCCGACCCCGCTCGTCCAGCACGCCTTGCCAGCCGCCCGGCATCAGATCGAACACGTCTTCGGCCGCCGCGGTCAGCAACGCCTGCTCCGCCTGCTCCCGGGTCAGCCGCCCGCTGGGGTCGACGGTGTCCTGCAGCGTGCCGGCGAACACGACGGCGGCGGTGTGACTGACCACGATCCGTTCCCGGACGTCGGCGATCGGGACATCAGCCAGATCGACTGTCCCCAGACTGACTCCCCACCGTCGCCCGGCCAGCGCCGCGTCGCGGGCCAACAACTCCGCCCGCCGTTCCCGCTGCTGACGACGCGCTCGTCGGGCCGCCCGCCCGGTCAGCTCTTTCTCCACGTCCAGACTGACCGGATCGTGGCCGCTCGGCAGATAGCGGCCCAGTCGATCCGCCAGTGCCGCGGAATCCTCCGGATCACCCGACACCAGGGCAGTGAGCAGCCCGCTCGCGGCCACGAAACCGGAGACTTGGTCGTGCAGGTCTACCCGGTGCGGAAGCACCAGCGGCTCCGCCGGTTGACGCCAGGGCGGCTGCTGCTCCATCACCGCCACCGTCTTGCGGGCAGCGACCACCGCGCGGACCCACTTCTGGGCCAGTTCGAAGAAGGTCTGAATCGGCCACACCATGAACACCGCGTAGCCGAAGAAGCTGACCAGCTGACCGATCTCCAGCTCGCCGGCGGCGACCTGCTGCGAGCCGAGCACCGTCAAGGCGACCAGGAACATGCCGGAGAACAGCACGCTGGTCGCGTCGACCGCCGCCTGCCAGCGGCCGGCCGACACCGCGGTCCGCCGGGTCAGCTGCGACTGGGCCGCGTAGTTTCCGGCGAAGGTCTGCTCGCCACCGATCCCCCGCAGGATGCGCAACCCGGCGACGATGTCGGTCGCCAACGAGGTCAGCTCGGACAGTCGGGTCCGCTCCGCCTCCTGCCGTCGTTCCAGCGGCCGGAGCAGGGGCATCGCCAAGATCACCAGCAGTGGCGCGGCGAGCAGCACGACCAAACCCAACTGGAGCGAGGTGTGGAGCACGATCGCCGCGATCATGAGATACGCCAGCAGCGCGCCCACCGCCCGGGTCAGCACCTCGGTCAGCGCACCCATCTGGTCGGAGTCACCGCCTGCGACGCTGAGCACCTCCCCGGTCGGCACCCGCTGCGGCAGCACGTGACCCATCTGGGTGGTCTTGCGGGTGACCAGCTTCATCGACCGGTACATCGCGATCAGCCAGGAGCGGACCACGTACGTGTGGCCCAGCACGCCGGCGGTGACCCCCACCAGAGCCAGCCCGAGCAGTCCCCCGGCGTAGCGCCACACCGCCGACCAGTCGCCGCCGATGATCCCCTGGTCGATGATCCGACCGACCAGGAACGGCCCGACCGCACCGGGCAGCCACTCCAGCATGGCCAGCACCGAGGACACCACCAGCACCGGCCATTGCTGGCCCAGCAACCACCACAGATAGCGCGTCGGGGACCTGGTGTCGGGCGCGACGAACGGCTGCGCCTTTGCCTGTGCCGAAGCCCGCACCGTCGGGCCGGGCCCGGTCGATGCGGTGGCGGTGAACTCCGGTACGACCGGCGGGAAGTCGCGCATGAGAAATCCCAGCCTAGAAGGCCGTACCGACGTCCACCACCGAGTTTTCCCGGGAGTTGGGCCGCCGGGGCGAAGACGGAGACGGCACGACCCCAAGTGTCACCGAGTCCTCATAAGATCGCTGACATGACCAGCGAACAGCAGGCAGGCGAGGACACCGGATCCCGCGGGATCGCGGGGATAACCGACGACGGCCGGGGGTATGTGGTGACGCCCAACTCAATGGCGGTGGAGGGACCGCCGACGCCGGAGGTCGAGACCGACGAGGAGAACCGATCCGTCACCGACCTGGTCGAGCACCCGGCGAAGGTGATGCGGATCGGCAACATGATCCGGCAGCTGCTGGAGGAAGTGAAGTCGGCCCCGCTGGACGACGCCAGCCGGCAACGCCTGGGCACCATCCACTCCGCGTCCATCGCCGAACTCAAGGCCGGCCTGGCGCCGGAGCTGGTCGAGGAGCTCGATCGCCTCACGTTGCCGTTCGGGAAGGATGCCACTCCGACCGACGCCGAGTTGCGGATCGCCCAGGCTCAGCTGGTCGGTTGGCTGGAAGGACTGTTCCACGGCATCCAGACGGCCCTGTTCGCCCAGCAGATGGCGGCCCGCGCCCAGCTGGAACAGATGCGGCGGGCACTGCCAGCCGGACAACAATCCGGCGGTCCCGAAGCAGGGCCGCCCGCCTCGCGTACCGACGGCATGTATCTCTGATCGATGACCGCCCTCCGGGGTGAAATCTTTTCTGCCGATCGAGGGAACCGATCGATGCGGAGCAACGTCTCATCCGCGCCCAATCAGCGCCGAGAAGAGACTTGGAGATCGCATGTCGACCGTCGTCGTCCATCGCCCGCACCATCCCCACATCGCTAGCCGTACCGTTGCCGTCCCGGCGACCACGCGCTCGCCGCGACCGACCGGGCCGGTCCGACCCCCCCGGGGGGGGCGCGCCCTTGCCCACGCCCAGTCGGCGTCGCCGGCGTGTGCCGATCAGCGGGGACTCTTCTTGGACCCGGCGCTGGAGCAGGAGCCGGTCCCCAGCGCGTCGGCGCGACTGCGGCGCCGGTACGCGGATCTGGCCCACCAGGCGACCGACGTGTGCGCCGCCTGCCCGCTGCTGTCCGCGTGTCTCTATCGCGCGGTCGTGGAGTACGACGTCGCCGGCTTCGTCGCCGGGACCACGGAGCGGCAACGCCAGCAGATCCGCAGCCGACTGGGCGTCCAGGTCGAACCCGAGGACTTCGACACTCTGGCCGGGGTCGTCGGCGGGCGGCGGGCCGTCGACCACGACGAGGTCGTCCGACTGCGCCGCGCCCATCCCGACGAGGGTCTGGAACGGATCGCCTACCGGCTGGGCTGCTCGTTGTCCACGGTGAAGCGACACCTGCGGCAAGAGCGCAATCGACCCGCCGCTCCGTCCAGACCCCTCCGACCACGCCCGACCCAGGCCGAAGTCCGCAGCGCCGCCGGAGCAATTCTTGTTAAAGTCTCAGCTTCGAGGTGCGTAGCCGCATGAAATTAGGTAACGTTTAGGTGGACGCTCACCTGGGAGACCGCAGGGCCTCGGGTGGGCGTTCCCCATACCGTCGAACCTGACCCAGCGATACGTCGAGGTATCCCACTGACGTGCTGAGGGCCCACTCTCCAGAAGAACCCTCAGAACCAGCGCCGCAGCTCACTCACCAACCCGCCCTCGGCGAACGTCCCGGTGACGGCGTCGGCGAGTTGCCGGATCTCCAGTGGTGCCTGACCCATCGCCACGCCCCGTCCCGCCCAGGCCAGCATCTCGGCGTCGTTGCGACCGTCGCCGACGGCCAACACGTCGGCCGCGCCGACCCCGAGGTCGCCAACGACTTGGTCCAGTCCGGAGGCCTTGCTCACCCCCTCCGGCCCGATGTCGAGCCACGCGCTGTAGCCGACGTAATAGGTCAGCGCGTGCAGTCCCAGCCGCTCGGCCAGACCGATGAAGTCGGTGTCGGACCGGCCAGGATCACGCAGGATGATGCGCGTCACTGGTCGTGCGCTCAGCTCCTCGACGTCCTCCACCGTCTGCTCCCCGGTCAGGTCGCCCGTCGGGAACTGTCCGTTCATCCGATACCCCCGCCCGATCTCCTCGACAGCGATCAGCGTTCCCGGGGCGTACGACTCCACCTTCTCGATCACGGCCCGGGGATCGAAGGTCACCGCATGGACGATCCGCTCCGGCGGGAAGTCGACCACGACCGCCCCGTTGGAGCAGACTGACGGGCCGGGCGGCAGACCCAGCTCCTGTACCACCGGGAGGGTGCCGTGCCAGGAGCGACCAGTGGACAACACCACCCGCGCGCCGCCGGTGACCGCCGCCCGTACGGCGGCCCGCACCTGCTTCGGCAGCGACCCGTCATGATCGACCACGGTGCCGTCGACGTCGAGGGCGACCACCTTGGGGCGCCAGTTCTCGCTCGGGCCCACCCAGACTTCACTCGGGCTCACAGGGTTGCGTCGCTCGGCGATCAAGCCGGCGTCAGCTGAGTACGGCCGCCGAGGAACGGCTGCAGGGCAGCGGGAACCCGCACCGATCCGTCGGCCTGCTGGTGGTTCTCCAGCAGCATCACGATCATCCGGGGGATGGCGCACAGCGTCCCGTTCAGGGTCGCGACCGGCCCGACCCCGCCCTCGAAGCGACCCCGGACGGCCAGCCGGCGAGCCTGAAACTCCGTGCAGTTGGACGTCGAGGTGATCTCCCGGTATCGCTGCTGAGTGGGCAACCACGCCTCGCAGTCGTATTTGCGTGCAGCACTGAGCCCGAGGTCGCCGGCCGCGACGTCGATCACCCGGTAGGGCAACTCCAAGGCGTCGATGAACTCCTTCTCCCAGCCGAGCAGTCGCTGGTGCTCAGCCTCGGCCTCCTCGGGGGCGCAGAAGACGAACATCTCGACCTTGTCGAACCAGTGCACCCGGAAGATGCCGCGGGTGTCCTTGCCGTGGGATCCGGCCTCGCGCCGGAAACAGGGGCTGTAGCCGACGTAGCGGCGGGGCAGGGTGTCGGAGCCGAGAATCTCGTCGGAGTGATACGCCGCCAGCGGCACCTCGGCGGTGCCGACCAGATACAGGTCGTCCTCGCTGAGGTGGTAGACGTCCTGCGCGGCCTGCCCGAGGAAGCCGGTGCCCTCCATTGCCGCCGGCTTCACCAGGGCAGGGGGGATGACCGGCGTCATTCCGTTCGCCAGCGCGGTGCTGATCGCCAAGTTGACCAGGGCGAGTTCCAACTCGGCTCCCTGTCCGGTGAGGAAGTAGAACCGTGACCCGGACACCTTGGCTCCCCGCTCGAGGTCGATCGCCCCCAGCAGCTGGCCCAGCTCGACGTGGTCCCGCGGGGTGAAGCCCTCGGCGGCGAAGTCCCGGATCGTCCCGTGGGTCTCCAGCAGAGCGAAGCTCTCCTCGCCGCCGGCCGGCACTCCGGCGATGGTCAGGTTGGGCACGGTCCGGAGCAGCCGGTCGAAGATCTCATCAGCCTCGTGGTTGGTCGCGTCGGCCTTCCGCACCTGATCGGCGAGCTCCTTGGTCCGCGCGAGCAACTCCGTCCGCTTCTCCGGCGACGTCTTGGCGATCGCCTTGCCGAGCTCCTTCTGCTCGGCGCGCAGATCCTCGTACGCGGTGATGGCCGAGCGCCGAGCGGAGTCGGCGGCCAGCAGCTCCTCGACAATCGCTTCGGACTCTCCACGGGCGCGCTGCGAGGCCCGCACCCGGTCCGGGTCCGCGCGCAGCACCTTGACGTCGATCACACTCCTCACCCTACCCAGGAGGGTGGTGTCGACCGGTGGCCGTAGCGAGCCGGTTCCCAGATGCCACATCCACTCGCTGGGGACTGACCGTTCGAGCGGGTTGCCTGGCGATGAAAGGATCACACCGTGAGCCGCCGCCGATCTCGGACCTCGATCCTCATCGTGGTCTCGCTGCTCCTGGCCTTCGTGGGTTGGACCGCCCTGGTGTTCAACTGGCCGGCGTTGGGCGCTGCCGATCAGCGCTACGTGGCGACGCCGCTGGAACCGAACTCGGCGGCAGCGCAGATCATGGCCGCGTTCGCCCTGCTGACCTGGCCTGGTCTGGAGTACGCGGCCCTGGTGGGCCTGGCGATCTGGGCGTTCCGCCGTCGGCTGCGCGCCCTGGCGTCGGCGCTGCTGTTGACCGTCGCCCTGGGCTGGGTCACGGGTGATCTGCTCAAGCTGGTCTTCCGGCGGGAGCGTCCACCTGGCTACCTCGACGTGCTGACCGCGGTCGGCTACTCCTATCCCTCGGGTCACATGGTCGGCGTCGTCGCCTCCTGCATCGCCGTCGGAGCGACGTTCCGGGTGACGCGGCGCAGCCCCCGGGCCCGGGGGTTGTGGACGTTGGGGGCGTCGCTGCTGATCCTGCTGGTCGCCTTCGACCGGTGGCTCCTGGGCGCGCACCACGTCGGCGACATCGTGGGTGGGGCGCTGCTCGGTGGTTTCGTCGGTACCTTCGCGCTGGTGGCCTGCGGGGTCGCGGTACCCATCCCGCACACCGCGGTCGTCGATCTGGTCCGGGAGCGACGGGAGGCCCTGAACCCGCGCTCCACGAAGGGTCAGAAGCGGTGCGCCGTCATCTACAACCCGGTCAAGGTGACCGACTGGGCGGTGTTCCGTCGACACGTGGAGTACGAGCTGCGGGACCGGGGCTGGCAGCGGCCGCTGTGGCTGGAGACGACGGTCGACGACTCCGGGCGGGCGATGACCGCTCAGGCGGTGGCCGAGAAAGTGGATCTGGTGATCGGAGCCGGCGGCGACGGGACCATCCGAGTGATCTGCTCCGGCCTGGCCGGCACGGGGATCCCGTTCGGCCTGATTCCGGCCGGCACCTCCAACCTGCTGGCTCGTAACATCGGCATCCCGCGCGACGAGGCGGCCGCACTCCGGGTGGCCTTCGACGGCCAGGACAAGCCCATCGACCTGGTCCGGGTCCGGGTCGACAGTGGCGAGGACGACCGCTTCGCGGTGATGGCCGGCATCGGTCTGGACGCCGTCATCATGCAGGGCACCAACCCCGACCTGAAGAAGACGGTCGGCTCGGCGGCGTACTTCGTCTCGGCGGCCAAGCACGCCAACCACCCGGCCCTCCAAGCGACCGTACGGGTCGACGAACACCCACCGCTGCGCCGAAAAGCCCATCTCATCGTCGTCGGCAACGTGGGTTTGCTGCCCAGCGGGATCCTGCTAATCCCCGACGCCAAGCCCGACGACGGTCTGCTGGACGTGTTGGTCGCCTCACCGCGTACGGTCCGGGACTGGGTTCGTCTGGTCGCTCAGGTGGTGACCCGCCAGCAGCGCAGTGATGAGCAGCTCGACCGGATGTCCGGCCGCCGGGTCCAGATCACCGTCGAGCCGAGCGACCAGTATCAGCTGGACGGCGACACCGTCGGTGAGACCAGCACCTTGATCGCCGAGATCGAACCGGCGGCCCTGACCCTGCGGGTGCCCCCGATTCAGCGGCGCAGTCTGAGTACGCGGGAGTCTGCCGACCTCAGCTCGGTGGCCGCCGGCGAGCCGGAGCCGGTCTCGATTGGCTGACGGGCGACGTCGGGGAGAATCGACAGCATGTCTCCGCCGCCCTCCGACCCCCGCCGGGACATCGCCAAGCAGGTCCGGCTGTGGGTGCTGTCACTGATCTGCGCCACGGTGGGCGCGGTCGTCGTCTGGCGCACCGACGCGTTGCTGCCCGGGGTGAGCGCCTTTCTGCTCAGTCTTGCGGTGTTCGGGTCAGCCCTGTGGATCTATGAGCGGCGGCGGGACCAGTAGCAGGACGGATCCACTTGACGGGTTCGAGAGGTCGCGTGGAGGGCTCGGCTCAGCCGATCCGCAGCGAATTGATCGACTCGTTCAGCGCGTCGAGGGTCGAGGCGGGCGCGTCGTTCGGCCGGCCGGACAGGTAAGCCACGTAGCCACCGGTCGGGAGCGGGAGCACCGCGACGAACAACCGGTCGTAGCTGCTCGGCACGCCCGGCACCCGGTACCGCAGGTCGCCCAGCTGGACGGCGGCTGGTCGACCGGCGAGCTGCACGGTCTCGGAACCTCGGTTGGCGACGGTGGTGTCGTGGTCGGCGTAGGCCTGCCCGCGCAGTGACTCGAAGAGGGCCGCGGCAGTCTCGGCGGGGGTGGCTTTGGCCAGCTCGTCGGGAACCGAACCGAAACCGGCGGTGGCGACCCAGTCGTTGCTGCCGTCGTATACGGCGTGCACCGGGGCCGCGCAGAACATCGCCGACGACAGGCTGGGCAGCGCCGATTCGGGTTTTCCCGGGCAGGTGTACGGACTGGCCGGCATCAGCACCGACGTCTGCTCGAACGACGCTCGTCGGGTTGCTGGGTCGAATGTGACCTCAGCCGCCATCGGCGC
>JAKDLH010000431.1 GCA_030452945.1 Microlunatus sp.
CAAACGGGCAGGGGACCGTGAGGACGAAACCTAACGCCTCCAGCGATCCCTGACAACTGCAGCGGGCCAAAGTTCTGCTGCTCGTCGGCGTGTTGCCTTGCCTTCCAAGGCGGTTCGTGGGACTCGGGAGACTCGCCGGTACGCTGCATGGCTGAGCGGCGCAGCAGGCCGCGCTGCGGCTCCGAGAAGGTGCAGGTGCCCGCCACTGTCGTCATACCGGGGGAGGGGGAAGGTTTGACCCTGATTCGGCGACTCCCGTATCGTGGAGCACGCCTCTCGGCGACCTCTTTCGCATGCCCGTGGCGCGCGGTCCTGTTCCCAGTCGCGCAGACTCACCTCAGACGCATCCATGGGCTTGCCGATTGCGGTCGCCGATGGCCCCAAGCCATGTCCAACGGGTCACTTGTGCGTCCTGCACCCGGTGTCCCGCCAGCCACACGGAGCATCACGTGAGCAAGCGCACCTTCCAGCCGAACACCCGTCGCCGGGCCAAGACGCACGGTTTCCGCCTGCGGATGCGGACCAGAGCCGGTCGTGCCATCCTCGCCAACC
The DNA here is from genome assembly GCA_030452945.1 of Microlunatus sp. Classification (GTDB taxonomy): domain Bacteria; phylum Actinomycetota; class Actinomycetes; order Propionibacteriales; family Propionibacteriaceae; genus Microlunatus. Next base: position 553 of record JAKDLH010000431.1, read on the forward strand.
GTCGTCGCAAGGGCCGCACCGAGCTGTCGGCCTGAGGCACGACGTGCTGCCGGCACGTCACCGCCTGCGTCGCAGTGCGGACTTCACGTCGGCAGTACGCGGCCCCGGTGCCAGCAGAGCGGGCGGACGGCTTCTCGTCGTGCATGTCACAGTCACCGATGCGCGGGCCGGCCTCGCGCCGCGCGTCGGCTTCGTCGTGTCCAGAGCGGTCGGCCACGCCGTCGTACGCAACCGCACCAAACGGCGACTGCGGGCCAGCGCCGCCAGCCGGCTGAGCGGCATACCTGCAGGGTATGACGTCGTCGTGCGCGCGAACCCCGAAGCCTCCGCCGCGACCTACCAGCAGCTCGACACCGCGCTCGGGCGCCAGCTCACACGGGTGCTCGAGAAGGCCGGGACCCGATGAACCGCGTCCTGTCCGCGCCGCTCGTCCTGCTCGTGCGTCTCTACCAGCTGGTCCTCTCGCCGCTGCGCCCGGCGACGTGCCGCTTCTATCCCTCCTGCTCTGCGTATGCCGTCACCGCGCTCACGCGCTTCGGCCCGGTCCGCGGTGGCTGGCTCACGCTGTGCCGCCTCGGCCGCTGCAACCCGTGGAACCCGGGGGGCATCGACCACGTTCCGCGGACGTGGGAGGAGCGCCACTCAGAGGAACTGCACCAGATCCGAACGAGCGGGTGATCCAGGTGAACGACCACGACAGGACACCCGGCAGACCCGACCCGGTCAGACCGACCACACCTGGTGAGCCTCTCACCGCCGTCACAGAGGGATCACGTTGATCGACTTCTTCAACACCCTGCTCTACCCGATCAAGCTCGGGGAAGCCTGGGTGATGTACGCCTGGCACTGGCTCTTCGACGTCATCGGCCTGCCGACCGGCTGGGCCTGGGCCCTGTCGATCGTCGGCCTGACCGTCGTCGTGCGGATCCTGCTCTTCCCGCTCTTCGTCAAGCAGATCCACTCCTCGCGCAGGATGCAGCTCATCCAACCCGAGATGCAGAAGATCCAGAAGAAGTACAAGGGCAAGCGCGACCCGGAGTCGCAGAAGGCGCAGCAGCAGGAGATCATGGCGCTCTACAAGCGCACGGGGACCAACCCGTTCAGCAGCTGCCTGCCGATCCTGATCCAGAGCCCGTTCTTCTTCGCGCTGTTCCAGCTGCTGAACAACCTCAAGGCCCAGTCCGAGGGGAAGATGGACGCGATCGGCCCCATCACCCAGCAGGTCGCCGCCCAGATCGAGTCGTCGCGGATCTTTGGCGCGAGCCTCTCGGACCACTTCCTCGGCACCCAGTCGCTCAACGTCAAGATCCTCACCGGTGTGCTCATCGTGCTGATGTCCGTGACGACGTTCACCACGCAGCACCAGCTGATGCGCAAGAACATGCCTGCTGCGGCGCTCGACAACCCGTTCGCGAAACAGCAGAAGATCCTCATCTACCTCATGCCGCTCTTCTTCGCGATCTCCGGCGTGAACTTCCCGATCGGTGTGCTGATCTACTGGCTCACGACCAACGTCTGGTCGATGGGCCAGCAGTTCTACGTGATCCGCAACATGCCGGCCCCAGGCTCGGCCGCGTACAAGGCCATGGAGGCCCGCGACAAGCGCAAAGGCCGCGCGACCAAGCATGTGACGGTGCCAGGGCTCGAGGGCGAGAGCGACACGGCCGCGTCCGTGGCGGTCGAGGAGCCCAAGCCGAGACAGCGGCAACAACCGGTGAGCAAGAAGCGCAGCAAGAAGAAGG
>JAKDLH010000432.1 GCA_030452945.1 Microlunatus sp.
TGCGGACGATCCCGAACTCAGTCCATAACGGGTATTTCGTGGCTTCGCTGCAGCAGCGGTGTGCGGCGTACTCGGCGAACGACTCGTTCAGCCACAGGTCGTCCCACCACCGCATCGTGACCAAGTCGCCGAACCACATGTGAGCCATCTCGTGAGCGACGGTGCCGGCCCGCGAAGCCCGCTCGGCCCGGGTCGCTCGACCGCGGTAGATGTACTGGTCGCGCAGGGTCACACAACCCGGGTTCTCCATCGCGCCGGCGTTGAAGTCGGGCACGAACGCCTGGTGGTACTCCCCGAACGGATAGCGGACCTCGAACAACCGGTGATAGAAGTCGAAGGCCTGCGCGGTGACCTCGGTGAGGTCAGCCGCCTCAGCCTCCAGCGACTCCGTCAGCGACGCCCGAGCGTGGAATCCGAGCCGGATCCCGTCGTGGTCGTGGTAGTAGGAGGCGTAGGGCCCAGCGACCAGGGTCACGACGTAGGTCGACAGCGGCGCGGTCGGTCGGATGACCCAGCGGCCCGGGGCCACCCGGGTGCTCGGACCGTTGCCCAGCACGGTCCAGTCCACGGGGGCCGAGACGGTGAGTTCGTACGCCGACTTCAGGTCGGGCTGGTCGAAGCAGGCGAACCAGCGGGGCGCGGCGGCCAGGAACGACATCGCGTACAGATAGGTGAGCTGATCAGCCGGATCGGTGTGCCGGTGGAGTCCCTCACCGTCGGAGGAGTACGCCATCCTCGAGACCACCCGGAGCGTGTTGTGACGCCGCAAACCGGTGAGCGGGAACCGGCCCTGTTGCCAGGCCGCTAGATCCAGCAGTTCTCCATTGAGCTCAATCCGAGCCAGGTCCGCCGCCTTGATGTCGATAAAGGTCTCGGCGTCCTCGGCGATCCCCTCCCGCAATTCGAACTCGATCACGCTGACCGAGTCGAACGTCGGACCGGGCCGGGTCAAGTCGAGGGCGATATCGCTCCGTTGCACCTGAATCGTCGCCGCCCGACGCTCGGCTTCGGAGCGGGTCAGGCTGATAGAGGTGATTGGACCACTCACCTCGGTCGAGTCCGTGGGGTCGGTGGTCGGAGATGGCACCACTCGACCGTAGTAGCCGGTCAGCGCGCGCCACCCACGTCGCGGTGTTTGCGGCAACTTCGCGGTAGGTCTACTTACCGCAAAGCGCTGCGAGCTACCGCGAAGCGTGCCTCGGCGGGGACACCCGCTCGAGGGTCGGCAGTTCCACATCCGCGACTATGGCTGATCCACGACGATCAGCAGAGAGACCTGGCGATGAACGCTCCACTGACCGGCTACACCCACGACGGCCTGACCTTCACCGTGCGCGACTGGGGGCCACCCGACGGGCGATCGCTGATCGCGCTGCACGGATTCCCGCAGACCGCCTCCAGCTGGAGCCGGGTGGCGTCTCGCCTGGCGCGGGAGGACGTGCGGGTGCTGGCTCCCGACCAACGCGGCTACACCCCCGGTGCGCAGCCGAGCGAGGTGAGCGCGTACACGATGGACAAGCTGGCCGGCGATGTGCTGGCGCTGGCCGACGCGGCGGGCTGGTCTCGATTCGACGTGCTGGGCCACGACTGGGGTGGCGCCGTCGCCTGGTATCTGGCGTCTCGCCACTCCGACCGGATCCGTACGGTTTCGGTCGCCTCCACCCCGCACCCGAGGGCGCTGTGGGAGGCCTTCAAGGGCCCGCAGGGCTTGAAGTCGTGGTACATGTGGACGTTCCAGCTGCCCTGGCTGCCGGAGACTCTGCTCGGGGCCCGCGGCGGGTTGCTGGCCACCAAGATGTTCGGTCTCAGCGGTGCGGAGCGGCCCGAGGAGATGGGAAGGCTGCTCAGCGACCGCGCTACCGCAACCGGAACGCTCAACTGGTATCGCACGATGCGGATCAAGGGCGCTGCCACGGCCGGACGGGTGAATGTGCCCAGCCTGTACGTGTGGAGCGACCGCGACGCCGCTCTTGGACGCCAGGCGGCCGAGCGGACCCGCGACTACGTCGACGGCGAGTACACCTTCCTGGTGCTCGACGGGGTCTCCCACTGGATCCCGGAGGAGAGTCCGGCCGAGCTCGCCGAAGCAGTGCTGGCCCACCTGGACCGCTATCCCGACCGCTAAGACAACAGACCCGAGATGCCGCTGCCGCCGGGGCGGCTCCGAAACAGGCGCTCGATCCGCGGGACGTCGTCGGGCCCCGCTCGCTAGTAGCCTGGCGCCTCCAATTCTCGGGGTTTGGCGGGGTCCAGGTGCGTGCATCGCCAGGCCGACGAGGGAGGGATACCGG
>JAKDLH010000004.1 GCA_030452945.1 Microlunatus sp.
ATGCGCAGACTGGGGGTGTCGGCCGGAACCTCGGTGGTGGTCTACGACGCCGCCACGTCGGTGGCGGCGTCGCGACTGTGGTGGCTGCTCACCGATGCGGGTCACCAGCGCGTACGCGTCCTCGACGGCGGCTTCGCCGCCTGGCAACGAGCGGAACAGCCGATCGAGACCGGACCGGAGAACCCTCGAAGGCCCGGCGGTTTCGCCGTCGCGGCCGGCCGGCGTCGCCGCTGGACCGCCGCCGAGGTGGCAGCGCTCACTTCGAACGGACCGTCGCTGGTCGACGTCCGGGCCGCCGACCGGTACGCCGGCGAGAACGAGACGATCGATCCGCTGGCCGGGCACATCCCCGGCGCCCTCAGCCGGCCGACGACGGAGAACCTGACCGCCACCGGCGAGTTCCGCAGCGCCGCCGAGATCGCCGAGCGATTCGCCGATCTGACCGCCGAGCCGGTTCTCTACTGCGGTTCCGGCATCACCGCGGCGCACACGTTGCTGGCGCTGGAATCGGCCGGGCTGACCGGGGCGATTTATCCGGGATCGTGGAGTGACTGGATCGCCGATCCAGCCCGTCCGCGCAGCACCGGGCCGCGGCCCTAGGCGGTCCTGGGCTACTTGTCCTTGGGACCGCCGAACACGATCTCGTCCCAGCTCGGCACCGACGCCCGTTTGCGACGGATCGGCTTCGGCGGGGTCGGCGGAGCGGACACCGCCGGCAGGTCGAGCGGCAAGGGCTGGTCCTCGGGCTCGGCCGCTTTCGGCTCGCCGACGGCGTCGGAATCCGAACCGTGATCCAGCGCGTCCGCCTCATCCCGTCGGTCCGCACCGGCCACGGGCGGCTCGGGCCGGCCGGGATCGTCGCTGCCCTCGGCAACCTCGACTTCCCCCCCGGCGGAGGAGTCCTCGGTCGGCTCGACCGGGTAGTCGACCACGATGGCCGGCTCCCAGCCGTTCGACGGCAGGGTCTCGATCAGCTCGGGGACGGCCGAGGCGTCGCTCGGACCGTTCTCGGCTGTGACCGCGGACGGGTGTGGGTCCTGGTCGTCGAACATCTGGGACAGGGATTCCAGGCCGGACTCCTCGGACTCGGGTCGCTCCTCGGGCGGATCCGCCGCGGCCGGCGGCTGCCCCGACTCTGGTCTCGGCAGCGGCACCACCTCGGCGGCCGCGACCTTCCCGGTCTCGTCCTCCCGGGCCTCGACCTCTCCGGGGACCTCGTCCGGTTCGCCGATCTCTTCCGGTTGGACCGGCACGTCCTGGACGACCCGGACCAGCGCGAGCTCGTCGGTCAAGTCCAACGTGGGCTCGGTGGCGGAGTCCTCGTGATCGAGATCCGGAGCTTGACCGGGTACCGGCGGCCGGCGACCCGGCTGGGGACCGGGTGCGGACGAGACGTCACCCAGGATCGAGCGGGCGTCGTCGTTGCCGGCCACCGAGAAGCGGCCAGGCCGGTCGAAGTAGAACACGGCCTGCCGCGGCGTCTCCTTGGACCGGTAGTCCACGGCTACCGTCCAGCGACCGTCGTCACTGCGGAAGGAGTCCCAGCGAATCGTGTCGAGGTCCACCCCGCGGTTGCGCAGCCGCTCGTGCAGCACCCCCCGCAGGGTCCGGTGCGCCGAGGTCTCTCCGCGCCGACGGGCCGAGGACGCCTGGGCGAGTCCAGCGACGTGCTCCCGTTCGGCGAGCACGGGCGCGGCGAACCGCTCCACCCGGTCCTGCTCGACACCGGCGACGCGGGCAACGTCGGTCACCGACTCACCCGATCGGATCCGGGTTTGGATCTCGCGCGGACTGAGTGCGCTCTCCATCTCGATCTCCAGCTGTCCGAGCCGCGGCCGGTCCCCGCGCAGCGCGGCGCGCAACCGGTCGTCGGCCGCGATGGCCAATTCCTCACCGTCAGCAGTCACAATCACGAACCGGCCGTCGGAACTGAGTCCCGTCAGTCGCGCGATACGCATCGGACCGTGCTACTCCTGTCGGTGCGGTGTTCGGCCCAAACCTACTCTGCGATGGCCTCCCCGGCGTACCGGTGGAGCACCCCGCGCGTCGGCCGGCTGAGCCCGGTCTTTTGTACCGGTATCCACAATGAGCGTGGATACCGGTACAAAAGATCCGCTTGGGGAGGATCGGGTGGGGCTTGAGGGATGGTTCTAGGGTCGGTCCATGACCATCAGCACGCCGGCGCACCCCACTCCGGCCACCGTGGGACAACTCCGGGTCAGCGGCTATGAGTCCCGGCCCGTCGCCGCCGAACTGCGAGCCAACCTGATGAGCCGACTGCGTCAGGGCACGACCGCGTTCCCCGGCATCGTTGGCTTCGACGACACGGTTCTCCCCGAACTGGAGACCGCCTTGCTCGCGGGCCACGACCTGGTGCTGCTCGGCGAGCGCGGCCAGGGCAAGACCCGGTTGATGCGTACTCTGACCCAGTTGCTCGACGAGTGGAGTCCCGAGGTTGCCGGCTGCGAGATCCACGACGATCCGTTCACCCCGGTCTGTGTGCGCTGCCAAGGTCTGGTGGTCGAGCTGGGTGACGATCTGCCGATCTCCTGGCGACATCGCACCGACCGCTACACCGAGAAGCTCGCGACCCCGGATACCAGCGTCGGCGACCTGATCGGCGACGTAGATCCGGTCAAGGTGGCGCAGGGGCGTACGCTCGGCGACCCGGAAACCGTGCACTACGGCCTGGTGCCGCGCGCCAACCGAGGGGTGTTCGGTCTCAACGAGTTGCCCGATCTGGCTGAGCGGATCCAGGTCGCGCTGTTCAACGTGTTGGAGGAGCGCGACATCCAGGTCCGCGGCTACTCCTTGCGGCTCCCGCTGGACGTGGTTCTGGTCGTCACCGCGAACCCCGAGGACTACACCAACCGCGGCCGGATCATCACCCCGCTAAAGGACCGGTTCGGCGCGGAGATCCGGACCCACTATCTCTCGAATCTGGCGGATGAGGTCGGATTGATCCGGCAGGAGGCCGAGCTGGTCGCCGAGGTCGGGGACCACCTGCTGGAGGCATTGGCCCGCTTCACCGCCAGTTTGCGCTCGTCGGCCTCGATCGACCAGCGCTCCGGGGTGTCGGCGCGTTTCACCATCGCCGCGGCCGAGGCCGTCGCCGGCTCGGCCCTGCGCCGTTCGGGGCGGACAGGTGACCCCGAGGCCGTTGCGCGCGTCGGCGACCTGCCGGCCGTGCTGCCCACGCTGCTCGGCAAGGTCGAATTCGAGATGGGGGAGGAAGGCCGCGAGCGCGAGGTCTTGGAGCACTTGTTGCGGATGGCGATCGCGACTACCTTCCGTGATCGGTTGTCGGGCTTGGACCTGTCCGGCTTCACGGCGGTGTTCGCCGAGGGCGCTGTGGTGGAGACCGGCGACTTGGTCCCGGCGAACGAGCTGCTGTCCCAGCTCGGCACCGTGACGGGGCTGGCCAAGGTGCTGGACCGACTGGGCTACGCCGACTCGGCGTCGCGCGGCCAGGTGGCGGCCGCCGCGGAGTTCGTCCTCGAGGGCCTGCACCTGACCCGACGGATCGACAAGGACGCGGTCGGCGGACGTACGGTCTACGGAGCACGCTGAGACTCTCGCCGACGACGTAGCTTTGCTCCATGAGCGAGCGGTACCAAAATCCCGATCCGCACGGCCGCTACCGCTATGGCCCCTGGCGTGGCGGCCGGGATCCGCTGGCACCACCGTACGATCTGCGGGCTGCCCTGGATCGCATCGGTGAAGACGTCCTGTCGGCCGGCACGGTCCGCGATGCACTCAAAGACCTGATGCGCAGGGGACTGGACGGTCGCGGCGGACTCGACAAGCTGGCGCAACGGCTCCGAAAACTGCGGGCGGCTGCGCGCCGACGCGGCGACCTGGGTGGCACGCTCGACCAGGTCCGCGCCGCCCTGGACCAGGCGCTGGCCGCCGAGCGGGAGCAGTTGGCCGGAATGGACGGCGACGAGCACCGGCTGGCCGAGTTGGAGCTGGACACCCTGCCCGACGACGTCGCCGGAGCGGTGCGCGCGCTGAGCGACTACCCGTGGCGCTCCGACGAGGCCCGAGCCGCCTACGAAGCCATCACCGCGATGCTGCAGCGCGAGGTGCTGGACGGGCAGTTCGCCGGCCTGAAACGGGCCCTGGAGGGTAGCGACCCGGAGGCGATGCAGCGGGTCAAGGACATGCTGGCCGACCTCAACGCGCTGCTGGCCGAACATGCCCGCAACTCCGACACCACCGACATGTTCGCCGACTTCATGAACCGGCACGGGGAGTTCTTCCCCGAGCAGCCCGAGAACCTGGACGAGTTGATTGACGCGCTGGCCCGACGACAGGCCGCCGCTCAGCGGATGATGGCCTCACTCAGTCCCGAACAGCGCGAGCAGCTCGCCCAGCTGATGCAGCAGGCGCTCGCTGATGCCGACCTAGCCTCTCAGATGGCGCAGCTGTCCGACAACCTCCGCGCCCTGAGGCCCGCCCTGGACCGATCTTCGCCGACCGGGATGAACGAGGGGGGTCAACCGCTCGGCTACGGCGAGGCGGTCGAGGCCGTCGCGGAGCTGGCCGACCTGGAGGCGTTGTCGGACCAGCTGTCCCAAAGCGACCCTGGTTCGACGCTGGACGACGTGGACATCGACCTGCTGGAGAAGCGACTCGGTCGAGACGCTGTAGCGGACCTGCAGGCGCTGCGCGAGTTGGAACGTGAGCTGGAGCGGCAGGGCTATCTGTCCCGGACCGACGACGGGCTCAAGCTCACCCCGCGAGCGCTCCGCCGACTCGGTCAGACCGCCCTGAAGCGGGTGTTCGCCCAGATCGCGGCCTCAAGTCCGGGTGATCACGACGACCGGCGTACGGGCTCCGCCGACGAGCGGACCGGGTTGACCCGGCCGTGGGAGTTCGGCGACGAGCTTCCGTTGGACGCGCCCCGGACGGTCGCCAACGCGCTGCGTCGAGCCGGACTGCCGGTCGCGGGCCGGGGTGTGCGGCTGGCGGTCGAGGACTTCGAGGTGACCGAGACCGAGCGCCGGACAACCGCAGCGGTGGCGCTGTGTGTCGACCTGTCGTACTCGATGGTCCAGGACGGCCGCTGGGGTCCGATGAAGCAGACGGCGTTGGCCCTGAACCACCTGATCGAGACCCGGTTCGCCCACGATGCGCTGCAGGTGATCGGTTTCAACCGATACGCCCGGCGGCTCAGCCCGCTGCAGCTGGCCGAGGTGGAGCCGGACTGGATCCAAGGCACCAACCTGCAGCACGCGCTGATTCTGGCCGCCCGGCACCTGCGCCGACACCCCGACGCCGAGCCGGTCGTGCTGGTGGTGACTGACGGCGAGCCCACCGCCCACCTGCTACCGGACGGTGACGCCCACTTTCAGTGGCCCCCGACCTCGGCAACCCTGCGGGCGACCGTGGCTCAGGTCGATGAGCTGAGCCGGTACGGCGCCACCATCAACACCTTCATGCTCGGCGACGATCCGGGCCTGGCCCGCTTCGTGGACGCGATCGCCCGTCGCTGCGGCGGTCGGGTGTTCACCCCTGACATCGCCCGGCTGGGAGAGTACGTGGTCAGTGACTACCTCCAGGCTCGGCGGGGTCGAAGGTGAGCCGCGATCGGGTGGTCGTGGTGGGTGCGGGTCTGGCCGGGGTGATCTGCGCCCAGACCCTGCGCCGAGCCGGAGTGCCGGTCGCTGTCCTGGATCGTGGCCGTCGCATCGGCGGTCGGATGGCCACCCGTCGAGTGGACCGACGTCCGGTTGACCTCGGCGCCTCCTATCTGACCGCGGCAGATCCGGGCGTTGTCGCCGTCGTCGAGGACTGGCGACGGCGTGGTCTCGCCCGACCGTGGACCGACACCTTCGCGGTGGCCGGATCACCGGCCACCACCGGGCCGTTGCGCTGGGGCACCCCGTTCGGCCTGCGCTCCCTGGTGGAGGACCTGGCCGAGGGACTTGAGGTGACCAGCGGCATCACGGTCGATTCGGTCCGCCGACACGGCGACGGCTGGCTGGTCGGTGACCGGCCGGCTCGGGCCGTCGTGCTCGCGATGCCCGATCCGCAAGCGCATCGACTGCTGGACGAGTCGACGCGCGTCGATCTGCCGACCGCGGCCGAGTTCGAGCCGGTCCTGGCGTTGGTCGCGACATGGCCGGATCGGACGTGGGACTTTGACGGGTTATTCGTCAACGACCACCCGGTGCTCGCCTGGGTCGCCGACGACGGCCGCCGGCGCGGTGACGACGCTCCGGTCCTGGTGGCGCACTCCACCCCGGGGTTCGCCGCCGGCCACCTCGACGCCCGGGCGGCGGCCAAGCCCGCGGTTATCGGGGCGGTGCGCGTGGTCTGGGGTGTGCGGGCGCCGACCGCCACCTTGATCCACCGGTGGACCTTCGCGCGCCCGAGCGGCGCACGGCCCCAGCCGTACGCCCTCACCGATCACCAGCTGGGTCTGTGCGGCGACGGTTGGGCGGAGAAACCTCGGGTGGAGGCGGCGTTCCTCTCTGGTCAGTCCCTCGGTCAGGCGTTGGCGGACCGGCTCGACCTCTGATCCGGAATTCTCCGAACTCCGAGCGGAGCGTCCGGGCGGGCACTAGTGTCCGGCCATGGAGGAGCGTCGCTGGCCGTGGTTCGTCTCGTCGGCTCGATCCTGATGCTCGCCGGCGTCGCGGCCGGTGCAGCCACCTACTTGTGGTGGCTGCCCTGCCGGGGCCAGATGTGGATCGGCACCGTCTTCGAGCTGGCCACAGGGGGCGACTACACCGACGCCTGCCTCGTGACCATGGATAGCGGAGTGGGGTTCCCGCTCCTGATGCAGAGTGAGGCACCGGGCGCCTGGATGTTTGACCTGAGTGCGGCGTCGGTGCTTGCGGCCGGACTCGCCTGGTGGGTGCTGGTCCTGGCCCTGCCGTGGCGAGTGGCCGGTCGGTGCGCCGGGGCGCTCTTCGGTGCGGTCCTCTTGGCGATCGGCGTGCTCAGCATGTCCCCGATGGCGACAGACGGGCCGATCGATCTCGGCATGGCGGCCCTAATCGCGGTCGACGTGACCGGTGTGCTCGCGCTCGTTTTCACCTACGCGACCTGGCGACACCACGTGGGGCTTCTCCTCTCGCTGATCGTCGTCTTGACTGCGGTGACGGCATTCGGTCTGATGCGCTCGGCCGCTGACTATATGGTGATGGGGATCTGGAACTCATCCAACTGGGATATCCCACCCGGCTCTGGCTATCTGACTGCGTTCGGACTGGCCATCGGCGGTTTGTGGGTGATGGTTTTGTGGTCTGCGCGGCCACCGATCGACGACCCGATAACCTGAGTCCCGGTCGGAACTCGACCCGCGTGTGCCGCGGTCTAAAGCTTGGCTTTCAGTCCCGCCCTCGCCGCAGCATGTCCAGCAGGTAGCGCCCGTACCCTGACTTGGACAAGGTTGTGGCCCGCGACTCCAGTTCGTCGTCGGTGAGGAATCCCTGCCGCCAGGCCGCCTCCTCGGGGGCGCCGACCTTCAGTCCCTGCCGGGCCTCCAGCGTGCGCACGAAGTTGTTGGCGTCGTTCAGCGACTCGAACGTGCCGGTGTCGAGCCACGCGGTGCCGCGTGGTAACACCCCTACCTGCAGCCGGCCCGCAGTCAGATAGTGCTGGTTGACGTCGGTGATCTCGTATTCGCCGCGCAGCGAAGGTTGGAGACCGCGGGCGATCGAGACCACGTCGTTGTCGTAGAAGTAGAGGCCTGGCACCGCGTAGTTGGACCGGGGCTGGGCGGGCTTCTCCTCCAGCGAGATGGCTCGACCGGCGGCGTCGAACTCGACCACGCCGTAGGCGCTCGGCTCGGCTACCCAGTACGCGAACACCGCACCGCCGTCCACCTCGGCGAACTTTTGGAGCTGCGTGCCCAGACCCGGACCATAGAAAATGTTGTCGCCGAGCACCAGAGCGACCTTGTCCTCGCCGATGAAATCCGCACCGATCACGAACGCCTGCGCCAACCCGTCGGGAGAGGGTTGCTGCGCGTAGCTGATCGAAATCCCGAGCTGTGAGCCGTCGCCGAGCAGGCGTTCGAATCCTGGAGCGTCGTGCGGCGTGGTGATCACCAGCACGTCGCGGATCCCGGCGAAGATCAAGGTGGACAGTGGGTAGTAGATCATCGGCTTGTCGTAAACCGGGACCAGTTGCTTGCTAATGCCCAGGGTGACGGGGTGCAGTCGAGTGCCGGATCCACCGGCCAAGATGATGCCGCGCATGGCAGATGAGTCTGGCACGAATGCGGTTGTCGAGGCTGCCTGACTGAAGCTTGCGGCTCGAACCCGTTTCCTCGGCGTGTCGGGCCTCATTCGGGTATCGAGCCGCGCCCATCAGTCACGGAGGCGCAGTGTCCGGCGAGTCGTCCTGATCACGTAGTCGGGGTCGCGATCCAGCATCCGCCAGGTGAAACGGAGAATGCTCCACCCTTCGAGAACCAAAGCGTTCTGGCGCAACCGGTCGCTCTCGAACAGCTCGCGGTCCTCCTGATGGATGCGGCCGTCGATCTCGGTTGCCAATCGCTGGCGAAGGAAGGCGATGTCGAGGTAGTAGGTGCCAGAGTCAGGGATCGCCACGCGGTGATTGCTCCGCCAACCCGCGATGCCGGCTTGGCGATAGAGTCGGTGAGCCAGCCGTTCAGCCGCTGACCAAGGCTCCGCTCGCGAGTCAAGCAGCACCAACCGGCGGTCCAGGTGACCGCGTCGGCCAGCCGTGAGGGAGAGAGCCACCTTCATGCTCGCCAGTGTCACCTTGCGCAGGGCTATGTCGATGGGGTCGGTGAACTGCGTTGTCGCGAGCTCGACGGCGGTCAGCGAAGGTGCGGTCAGTCTCACTCCATCTCGGACCTGGACGAGATCTGGGGGGATCCGCCGTTCGGTGAATTCGAATCCGGACTGCGCACGGTGGCGGACGGGCGAGGCGACCTGGACAGGACCGACAGTGAGCTCCGACCAGTAGCTGAGCACGGCCGCCGCCCGCCCACAGATCACCGCCGACGGATCCCAACGAGTGACCGCCGCGACCCGAGTGCGGAAATCGGTGGCGGCAGCAGGGTCGGCGTAGACGCCAGGGAGGATTCGCGCCAGCCGATCCTGTTGAGCCGCGCGCCGAAGGCTGTTCTGCAGGTCAGGGTGCTCGCGCACAAGGACGACTCGGTCGTCGCTCAGGAGGTTCTCGATTAACAGATCGTTTCTCACCTCCTCAACCTGCGGAGGTCAAGTCCGATTCGGACGGGGCCGTGCAGAATCTGTGGACGACGCGCCCATCTCTGATCGACTGTGGACAAGCGACTGAAGCGAGCGGTTCGATTGCGAAACCCGGCCCGACACGCCGAGCAATTCACATCCAGCCGCACCTTTCAGTCGCGAGTCGGGTGACTCGGCGCAGGTCGACCCACCGGTCAGCGCTGCTCTCGTAGGATCCTGCTCATGTCCGCGTACCTCGTCACCGGTGGAGCCGGTTTCATCGGCTCCAACTTCGTCCGGCACCTAATTGATCACACCGACCACACCGTGACCGTGCTGGACAAGCTGACCTACGCCGGCCACCGGGCCTCCCTGGACGGGCTACCGGAAACTTGCTTCGCCTTCGTGCGGGGCGACATCTGCGACGCCGACCTGGTGGACGGCCTGGTCGCCGACGCCGACGTGGTGGTGCACTTCGCCGCCGAATCCCACAACGACAACTCCCTCCGCGACCCGTCACCGTTCCTCAGCACCAACGTGATCGGCAGCTACACCTTGCTGGAGGCCGTTCGCCGACACCAGACCCGCTACCACCACATTTCCACCGACGAGGTGTACGGCGATCTCGAGCTGGACGATCCGGCCAAGTTCACCGATCAGACGCCGTACAACCCATCCAGTCCGTATTCGGCGACCAAAGCGAGCTCGGACCTGCTGGTCCGTGCCTGGGTGCGGTCCTTCGGGGTGCGGGCCACGATCAGCAACTGCTCCAACAACTACGGCCCCTACCAGCACGTGGAGAAGTTCATCCCGCGGCAGATCACCAACGTGCTCGACGGGCTGCGCCCCAGGCTGTACGGCAAAGGAGAGAACGTCCGGGACTGGATTCACGCCGACGACCACAGCGCGGCTGTGCTGCGAATCATCGACGACGGTCGGATAGGGGAGACTTACCTGATCGGGGCCGACGGGGAGAAGAACAACAAGGAGGTTGTCCAGGCCATCCTGATCGGACTCGGCCAGCCGGCCGATGCGTACGATCACGTCACCGACCGGGCCGGTCACGACCTGCGGTACGCCATCGACGCCACCCGGCTGCGCACCGAGCTGGGTTGGACCCCGCGCTACGCCGACTTCGCCGCGGGACTGCAGCAGACCATCGCCTGGTATCGCGAGCACGAGGCCTGGTGGCGTCCGCAGAAGGCGGCCACCGAAGCCGCGTACGCGGAACTGGGACAGTGACCCGTGACTGATCTTGCGGTCAACCGCACGTCCATCGACGGTCTGCAGGTCATCGCGCTGGACGTCCGGACCGACAATCGTGGCTGGTTCAAGGAGAACTGGCAACGGGCCAAAATGGTCGCCTTGGGGCTGCCGGACTTCGCTCCGGTGCAGAACAACGTCTCCTTCAACTCCACCGCCGGCGCGACCCGCGGCATCCACGCCGAACCGTGGGACAAGCTCGTCTCCGTCGCCCACGGTCGGATCTTCGGCGCCTGGGTGGATCTGCGGCCCGGTGACGAGTTCGGCCGGGTCGTCACGCTAGAACTGGGACCCGAGACCGCGGTATTCGTGCCACGGGGGGTCGGCAACGCGTTCCAGACCTTGGTCGACGACACCGTCTACTCCTATCTGGTCAACGACCACTGGAGTCCGGGGGCTCGCGGTTCCTACACGTTCTGCAACCTGGCCGACGAGACGCTGGCCATCGACTGGCCAATCCCGTTGACCCGGGCCGAGCTCTCCGAAGCGGACCGCCATCATCCCAGGCTGGCGGCCGTGACCACGATGCCGCCGCCCCGCGCGCTCGTGGTCGGTGCCTCCGGCCAGCTGGGCCGGGCGCTGCTGCGCGCCTGGCCGAGCGCCACGGGACTGAGCCGCGACGATCTGGACCTGACCGACGCGACCGCGGTCGCCGACCTGGACCTGAGCGGGTACGGAGTCGTTGTCAACGCGGCCGCCTATACGGCGGTGGACGCGGCCGAGACCCAGCAGGGCCGCCGCGACGCCTGGGCGACCAACGTCACCGCGGTCGGCGCCCTGACCCATGCCGCACAGGAGCACCGCACGGCGCTGGTGCACATCTCGTCGGACTACGTCTTCGACGGCACGCTCAAGACCCACACCGAGGACGAGCCGTTCTCTCCGCTCGGCGTCTACGGCCAAACCAAGGCCGCCGGCGATGCGCTGGTCGCGACCCTGCCGCGCCACTATGTGCTGCGGACCAGCTGGGTGATCGGGGACGGCCGCAACTTCGTGACCACGATGGCCTCGCTGGCCGATCGCGACGTCGCCCCGTCGGTGGTGGCCGACCAGTTCGGGCGGCTCACCTTCACCGACGAGCTGGTCGCAGGGATCGACCACCTGCTGAGGGTCGAAGCCCCGTACGGGATCTACAACCTCTCTCAGACCGGCCCGATCCTCACCTGGGCCGACGTGGCCAAGGAGGTCTACGCCGGGCGCGGCCAGGATCCGGCGCGGGTCCGGGAAGTCAGCACCGAGGAGTACGGCTCGGGCAAGTCCTTGGCCCCACGTCCCCGGCACAGTGCCTTGGACCTGACCAAGATCACGGAAACGGGGTTTGCGCCCCGGCCGGCTCGGGATCGGCTGGCGAGGTATCTGGCCGAACTCGAGTGATCCCATCCGGAGTCGTCCGAGTGCGCACACACAGAGCCGCCACGATCAGGACCAGACCGGCCGCGATCGCGCCGTAGAAGCCGGCCTGCGACCCACCGATGTCGACCACCTGGCCCAGTACGGCCGCCCCCAGGCCCACCCCGCCGGCCAGTCCCATCGACGTCCAGCCGAGTGCCTCGGTCAGCCGATCAGCCGGTACGGCGTCCTGGGTGACGGCCACCGAGGCGATCAGGGTCGGAGCGATGAACAGTCCGCTGAGGATCAGCAGTCCGGCGATAGGCAGCGGATGCACCACGAAGGGCAGCGGCACCAAAGACACGGCGAGCAGCATGGCGGCGATCCGGAACCGCTTCGTCGGTGGTGCGGTCCAGGCGATGGTGCCGGTCAGCACGGCCGCGATCAGCGAGCCGATTGCCCACGCCATCACGATGAAACCCGCGTACGGCAAGATGCCGGCCTCGCCCGCGAAGGCGATGATCACCACCTCCATCCCGCCGAGCGGGACGCCCAACGCCGTACAGGCCAACACGATCGGTACCAGCAGACCGGCGGACAGTCTGCTCGACCGGCTGCGCCGATCCACCCGGCTCTTCAGCGGTGGCTCGGTGCGCCGTTGGGAGGCCAGGGCCAAGGCCCCGACCAGACCCACCAGCCCACCGGCGGCCAGGCCCAGCGACGGGTGCAGCGAGGTCGCCAGGAACGTGGCCAGCACCGGGCCGATCATGAAGACCACCTCGTCCAGCACGGCCTCCCAGGCGAAGGCGGTGTTGAGCAGCGGCTTGCCGCGCAACCGGTAGCTCCAGCGGGCCCGGACGCAGGCGCCGGCCGAGGAGAAACCGAGTCCGACGCCGAGCGCGGTGATCAAGGTCACCGCGAACGGGGCGTGCAGCAGCACGGTGGTGATCAGGGCGCCAACGCTGAGGTTGTAGATCACGGTTGCGGCGATCAGCACCCGGGCTTGCCCGATCTGGTCGATCAACCGTCCCCACCACGGTGCGGCGACGGCGGTGATGAGGGTGGCGACGGCGGTCACCAGCCCGGCCCGACCGTAGGAACCCGTCGTGATGGCGATCAGCAGCACGATGCCCAGCCCGGTCATCGACATCGGCAGTCGCGCGGCGATGCCGGCGAGGGTGAACGCCCTCGCTTCGGAAGGGCCGAGCACCTCCCGGTACGCGCCGAACCCGCTGGCCAATGCCCGTTCTCCTTCTTCTGAGCCCCGACCTGGCGAGCTCTGGTCCAACTGCCCGCTTGTCCTGGTGCGGCAAGATCACACTGTGCCCGAAGCGACTTCCCTCAACGACGCCGGCCCGTACGCAACAAACGGGACCCAGGAGCCCAACCCGGCGGGGGCTGGCCTGGATCCCTACGACGCGATCCTGCTGTTGTCCTTCGGCGGACCCGAACGCCCCGAGGACGTCCTGCCGTTCCTGCAGAACGTCACGCGTGGGCGCGGCATTCCCGCCGAACGGCTAGTCGAGGTTGGGGAGCACTACCACCTTTTCGGCGGCCGGAGTCCGATCAACGACCAGTGCCGCGATCTGCTCGCTGCGCTGCGAACCGAACTCGATCGCCGCGGCCTCAGCCAGCCGTTGTTCTGGGGTAACCGCAACTGGAATCCCTACCTGAGCGAGGTGGCCCGTCGGCTCGACGGCGACGGCTACCGGCGGGTGCTGGTACTCACCACGAGCGCCTACCCGTCGTACTCATCGTGCCGTCAGTACCGGGAGAACCTGTACGACGCCTTCGCCGAGACCACGATCACCGTCGAGCAGATCCGGCACTATGCCAACCATCCGGGATTCGTGAGCGCGTCGGTGGCGGCGACCGTCGCGGCCACCGACGGCCTGCCGGCTGGTCTCCGCCCTCGGCTGGTGTTCGTCACCCATTCGATCCCCAGCGCGATGGCCGCGACCGCCGGCCCGCCCCCGTACTCGGCCGAGGGTTCCTACGTCGACTGGCACCGGTTGGTGGCCGCTGAGGTGACCCGCCAGGTGGCACAGGTCCGTCAGATCGCGACCGCGCACGACCTGGTCTACTGCTCGCGCTCGGGGTCACCCAGCCAGCCGTGGCTCGAACCGGATGTGAACGACCATCTGGCTGCGCTGGCTGCCGCCGGGGAGTCCGCCGTGGTCTTGGTGCCGATCGGTTTCGTCTCCGACCACATGGAGGTCATCTTCGACCTCGACACCGAGGCTGCGGCCACCGCGGCGGAACTGGGGCTGCCCTTGGCCCGTGCCGCGACCGCCGGCACGCACCCGGACTTCGTGTCGGGTCTGGTCGATTTGTTGGTTGAGCGGGCGGCGGTCGCTCTTGGTGGGCCGGCCGACGAGTCCATCGGTCCGAATGACGGAATAATCCAGGATGGCACAGTGATCCCGGGTGGAACCGTCGGTCACTACACCTGTCCGCAGGCGTGTTGCCCCAACCTTCGCGACTCCGAACGGCCGTCGGCGTGCCAGCTGCCGGACGCCCTGTAGGGTACCCACCTCACACACGGAATACCGAGCGTTCGGCTGCGTTGTAGAGGCGCGACCCCCAAGGCGAACGCGAGCGGGGTCCGGTGTGGTATTCATACGCGCGGACCACGACGACCACGACGGAGCCCGCGGAGGAAAGGTAGAGATGGCGACTGATTACGACGCCCCCCGCAAGACCGAGGAAGAGCTCAACGAGGACAGCATCGAAGAACTCAAGACTCGCCGCAACGACAAGAATTCCGGAAAGGTCGACGAGGACGAGGCCGAGGCCGCTGAGTCGTTCGAACTCCCCGGCGCCGATCTGTCCCACGAGGAGTTGACCGTTCGGGTGCTGCCGCAGCAGTCCGACGAGTTCACCTGCGCTGGTTGCTTCCTGGTCCGGCACCGCAGCCAGATCGCCGAGCAGCGCGCTAACGGCGACGCCTACTGCTACGACTGCGCCGGCTGAGGAGCAGGGGCCGCTGAGGAGCAGGGGCCGGCGGAGGAGTCAGGGGCGGATCAGCTGTCGCCCGACCAGGAACCCGACTCCACCGGAGACCGCCCAGCTGAGGAGTTTCCATCCCCCCGCCGTCCCGCCGTCCTGATCGGGCGGCGGGGTGACCGTGCCGACGACGAACCGGCGTGCGGCCACCAGCACCCCGCGGGTGACCAGGGCTGTCACCGCCCCGCCGACAACTGGGTAGAGGGTTGAGATCACCTTCGTGGACACGGTCACTCGGGCACCATACTCTCCGGCACTACCGTGGGTCCGTGCTGTATCGGGAGTGGGTCGGTCCGCCGCCAAGCTGGTGGGTGCTCTCTGTGCTGTTCAGCCTCAGCTGGCTGGCCGCGGTCTTATTTTACCTTGGACCGCTGGCCGGAGTGGCCGCCTTCGTGGTTTCGCAGGCCCTGGTGGTCTTGCTGCTGCTCCGGTTGTCGGTTCGACTGGAGGTCACTGGCGGCGAGCTGCGGGTTGGCCGGGCCGTGTTGGAGCTGGCGTACGTGTCCGCCGCCGCGGCACTGGACGCCGAGGCGACCGCGGACCGGACCGGGCCCGAGGCCGATGCCCGCGCCCACCTGGTACAGCGTCCGTACGTGCGGACCGCCGTCGAGCTGACCCTGGACGACCCGTGTGACCCGGTTCCGTACTGGCTCGTGTCGACCCGGCGGCCGACCAGTCTGGCGGACGCGGTGAACGCGGCCCGGACCCGTCCCTGCTCTAGGTTGGCCCAGTGACGCGCGACTCGCCCGAGGTGGCCACCGATCCCTCTCAGCACGAGGTGGAGGTGGAGGTGGCCATGATGAGGCTTGACCCCGAGTTGGTCGGACCCGCATACGCCCATCCCGGTGATGCGGGCGCCGATCTCGTCTCGGCCGAGACGTTCGATCTGGCACCCGGGGAGCGTCGTCTCGTCGGCACCGGGATCGCTTTGGTGCTGCCCGTGGGTTATGCCGGCTTTGTTCACCCTCGATCAGGGTTGGCCGCCCGACATGGGATCAGCATCGTGAACGCCCCCGGCACGGTCGACGCGGGCTACCGCGGCGAGATCAAGGTTTGTCTGGTCAACACCGACCGAGCGACGTCGGTGCGGGTCACTCGCGGGGACCGGATCGCCCAGCTCGTGGTCCAGCAGGTCGCGCGGGCCAAATTCTTTTCCGTGCCACAATTGCCCGACTCGCCCACATCGGCCCAGAGATCACGGGGTGCCGGCGGCTACGGATCCACCGGTGGCCTCGCCGCCGGCCTCACTACCGACCAGGAGCAGCCACCAGCGTGAGAGTGCCATGATCTTTCGTCGTCACCGCAGAACCGACGGGTCCAAAGCTGACGAGCCCGTCGCCGACGAGTTGACCGAGTCCGACGAGTCCGAGACCGACGAGTCCGAGACCGACGAGTCGGCCCCCGAGGAGACCGCGCCCGCCGACCTCGACGTCGAGGGCCTGGACTCTCGTGACTGGCGCGGAGCCGGCCCCTGGGATATCGACGAGGTCGATCTCGACATCGACCCGTTGCCGGGGCGGGCCAGGATCGATCTGGGCAGCATGATCATCACCGGGTTCGGCGGTGCGGAACTGCGGCTGCAAGTGGCTGAGGAGACGCAGCAGATCGTATCCGCGATGCTGATCAAGGGCGACTCCGCGCTCGAACTGGGGGCCTATGCGGCCCCACGCAGTGGCGGACTGTGGCCCGAACTCCGCGAGGAGATCATCGAGGCTGCTACCGAAGCCGGTGGCTCCGCCGCGGTGGTGCAGGGCCCGTTCGGGGTCGAACTCCGGCGGCTGCTGCCGGTCACCGCCCCTGACGGGGGGGAGGGCTACCAGCCGTCCCGGATGTGGGTCGTGGAGGGGCCGCGCTGGTTACTTCGCGGCATCCTGTACGGGCAGGCGGCCCTGGAGGAAGGTCTGGAGCCACCCGTCGCCGATCTGTTGACCGCCTTCCGCGAGGTCATCGTCCGTCGCGGCGAGCAGGCGATGTCCCCCGGGGACCTGCTGCCGTTGACCATCCCGTCCGACGTCGAGCCTGCGCCGAGTTGAGCCCGCGCCGAGTTGAGCCCGCGCCGAATTGACCCTGTCCGAATTCACCCTGTCCGAATTGACTCTGGGTGGGATAGTGGATCCACGATGACCAAGAATTCCTTGCTGCAGCGGGTCCTTCACCGCCTCTCCAGCTCCAACGCCGACCTCGAGTCCGAAGAGATGCAACGCGCCGTCGAGGCCGAGGCCGCCGTGCCCATCAAGACCTGCGAGGATCGTCAGATCGTCCGGTTGCGTGGCACCGTGGCCAACGTGACCATTCACCCGCGCGGAGGTCATCCGGCGCTGGAAGTGGAGTTGCGGGACGGGAGTGGGGCGGCCCGTCTGGTGTGGCTAGGTCGTCGGGAGATCGCTGGCATCGAACCGGGACGGACGATCTCGGTGGAGGGCCGGGTCAGTTGTCGCCGGGGCGAGCGGCTGCTTTACAACCCGCGCTACGAGTTGCTCGACGGGCGGCGTACCGGCTCCTAGGCTAGCGATTGAACCGGGCTGTTGTGGCCAGCGGCACCGCGGGGTTGCCGGTCCGTGGTGCGAGCATCTCCCCGAGTTCCTTCTCATATGACTGCGCCGTGACGAACAACAGTTCGTCGGAGGCCTCGAGGGTGCCGTCGACGTCCGGCGCGCGGGCGTGGCCGTCGCGGATGATCGCCACCAGGACCACGTCACCGGGGAAGGTGATGTCGCCGATGCGCACCCCGACCTGTGGGCTCTCCTCGGGCAACGTCATCTCGACCAAGTTGGCGTCCCCCTCGTGGAAGGTCAGCAGTCGCACCAGGTCACCCACGGTGACCGCCTCTTCCACGAGCGCGCACATCAGCCGCGGCGTCGAGACCGCGACGTCGACTCCCCAGAAGTCGTTGAACAACCACTCGTTTTTCGGGTGGTTGACCCGGGCGACGGTGCGAGGTACGCCGAACTCGGTCTTGGCCAGCAGCGAGGTGACCAGGTTCACCTTGTCGTCACCCGTGGCGGCGATCACTACGTCACAAGAATCGATGTTGGCTTCCTCCAGCGAGGAGAGCTCGCAGGCGTCGGCCAACAGCCAATCGGCCTCGGGGACCGTCTCGGCCTTGATCGAGTGCGGGTCGCGGTCAATGAGCAAGATCTGGTGTCCGCTCACGATCAGCTCGCTCGCGATGGAGCGGCCCACATTGCCGGCCCCGGCGATGGCAACCCGCATCTCAATACTCCTTGGGTCGAGTGGCGAGGATGGCCTCGACGTCGGCCAGGCGGGCATCGGCCACCGCGGCGTAAATGAGGTCACCGTCTTGGAAGATCGTGCCGCGCTTGGGCACCATGCCCGAGCCCAGCCGGAACAGGAAGGGCACCTTCGATCCGGTGGCCGCTTCGATCTGCTCCACGGTGCGCCCGACCCAGGAGCGGTCCACATGCACTTCCATCAAGCGGACCGATCCGGACGGATCCCGCCAGTGTGGCTCCGAGCCGCCCGGAAGCAGTCGACGCAGGGCCTGGTCGGCGGCCCAGCGGATCGTGGCCACCGTCGGGATGCCCAGCCGTTCGTACACCTCGGCCCGACCGGGATCGTAAATGCGGGCCACGACGTTCTGGACGTCGAAGGTCTCTCGCACCACCCGGGCGGAGAGGATGTTGGAGTTGTCGCCGCTCGACACGGCCGCGAACGCCTCGGCGCGCTCGATCCCGGACTCGCTCAACACCTCACGATCGAAGCCCACTCCCTTGATGGTCTGGCCCTCGAAATCCGGGCCGAGGCGCCGGAACGCATCGGGGTTCTGGTCGATGACCGCGACGCTGTGGCCCCGCTTCTCCAGACTCCGGGCCAGGGTGGAACCGACCCGTCCGCAGCCCATGATCACGATGTGCACGCAGCCGAGTCTAGAGCCGGCCAACTCGACTGGAACTGGCGGATTAACAGACCACCGATGAGCACTAGAGTGCCGCAGGTGAATCGGGAGCGTCGCAGATGAATCCCGGGGAGTTCATCAAGCGGCTCCTGGTCGGGCGACGCCTGCGCAGCGCGCAACTGGGCGAGACCCTGTTGCCGAAGCGAATCGCCCTGCCGGTGTTCGCCTCGGACGCGTTGTCGTCGGTCGCC
The DNA here is from genome assembly GCA_030452945.1 of Microlunatus sp. Classification (GTDB taxonomy): domain Bacteria; phylum Actinomycetota; class Actinomycetes; order Propionibacteriales; family Propionibacteriaceae; genus Microlunatus. The sequence goes on from JAKDLH010000004.1 coordinate 18,882, forward strand.
TACGCGCCTGATGAGATCCTGCTGACCCTGTCGCTGGCCGGGCTGGTCGCGTACAGCTTCTCTTGGAAGATCGCGATCCTGGTCGCGCTGGTGATGCTGGTCGTGGTCGCCTCATACCGCCAGAACGTGCACGCCTACCCCTCCGGCGGCGGCGACTACGAGGTGGCGACAACCAACCTGGGCGGCAACGCCGGACTGACCGTGGCCAGCGCGCTGCTGGTCGACTACGTGCTCACGGTGGCGGTCTCGATCTCGTCCGGGGTGCAGAACGCGAAGTCGGTGTTCCCCTTCATCGACGGGCACGAGCCGTGGGTCGCGGCCGGTGCGGCGCTGGTCCTGATGGCGCTGAACCTGCGCGGGGTCCGGGAGTCCGGGACTCTCTTCGCCATCCCGACCTACTGCTTCATGATCGCGATCATCTCGATGGTGGGGTTCGGGTTATTTCGGATCCTGGTCCTCGGCCAGGACATCCAGGCCCACAGCGCCCAGTACGGGGTCGAGGCCGACCCGAAGTACTCCGCGTTCGCCGGGTTCGCCATGGTGGCGTTACTGGCCAGATCGTTCTCCTCCGGCTGTGCCGCACTGACCGGGGTGGAGGCCATCTCCAACGGTGTGCCGGCATTCCAGAAGCCGAAGAGCAAAAACGCCGCCACCACCCTGCTGCTGCTCGGCACCATCGCGGTGTCCATGCTGATCGGGGTGGTCGCGCTGGCCAACCTGACGAACCTGAAGCTGATCGATGCCCCGTTCTCGCACTACACCCTGAACGGGCAGCGGGTCGAGGTGGTGGAGGAGACCGCGATCGGGCAGCTGTCGGCGGCGATCTTCTCCGACTTCCGTCCCGGCTTTTACTTTGTCGTCGCGGCCACCATGCTGATCTTGTTCCTGGCCGCGAACACCGCCTTCAACGGATTCCCGGTGCTGGGGTCGATCCTGGCTCGGGACGGCTATCTCCCCCGGCAGCTCTACACTCGCGGTGATCGGCTGGCCTACAGCAACGGCATCATCACCTTGGCGGCGCTGGCCATCGTCTTGATCATCGCGTTCCGGGCCGACGTCACCGCCTTGATCCAGCTGTACGTTATCGGCGTATTCGTGTCCTTCACTGTCAGTCAGCTGGGCATGCTCCGGCATTGGACCCGGCACCTGCAGACCGAGACCAAGCCCAGGGTTCGCGCCCAGATGAAGCGATCGCGGATCATCAACGGCATCGGCCTGACCATGACCGGCACGGTGCTGGTGATCGTGCTGTTGTCGAAGTTCGCCCAGGGAGCCTACATCGCCATCATCGCCATGGTCGCGCTGTTCGCGCTGATGAAGTCGATCCGCCGACACTACGATCGGGTCACCGAAGTGACGGCGTTGGACGACACGAGGCAGGAGCGGACGCTGCCTAGCCGGGTGCGGGCCGTGGTCTTGGTCTCCAAGCTGCATAAGCCGACCGCGCGAGCCCTGGCCTTCGCCAAAGCCTCCCAGCCGAGTGTGCTGGAGGCGTTGACCGTCGCAGTCGACCCCGAGGAGACCGACAAGCTGGTCGAGCAGTGGCAAGACGCCGGCATCGACATCCCGCTCAAGGTGGTCGCCTCGCCGTACCGAGATGTAACAGGGCCCATCCTGGACTATGTTCGCAACCTTCGCTCCGACTCCCCGCGCGACGTGGTCACCGTCTACATCCCCGAGTACGTGGTGGGTCACTGGTGGGAGCAGATCCTGCACAACCAGAGCGCCCTGCGGCTCAAGGCCCGCCTGCTGTTCACCCCCGGAGTGATGATGACCTCCGTGCCGTATCTGCTGGAGTCCTCCAGCAAAGCCGAGGAGCGGATGGTCCGCGACGACCGCCGGTCCCGACGGCGTCGACGCCGTTACGTCGATCAGTAGCCGTCCGTGTGGTCCGGATTCCGTGGGTGGCTCCTCCGCAATCGCAGTTTTCGACCATGCGGCCAGAACTCGTGGTCTGAGGCCGACCTGGAACTGCAAATTGCGGCCGAGCGGTCAGATCTTGCGGTCGCCAGTTTGGTTGACTGAGCCGAGTGAGCAACGTCGACGCCACCACCTCGCAGCCGCCGACGGCTGACCCCGTCGTGGAGGTGGGTCCGATCGCGCACGGGGGCCACTGCGTCGCGCGGCTGGAGGGACGCGTGGTGTTCGTCCGGCATGCCCTGCCGGGTGAGTTGGTCAAGATTCACCTGACCGAGACCTCGCACGACTCCTTCTGGCGGGCGGACGCGTACGAGATCCTGCGCGCCAGTCCCGAGCGGGTCGATCCACCCTGTCCCGTCGCCGGACCTGGCCGGTGCGGCGGCTGCGACTTCCAGCACGTGAGCGCGGCGGGTCAGCGACGGCTCAAGGCGGACGTACTGACCGAGCAGTTGGACCGGCTCGCGGGCTGGTCCTGGGACGGTGAGGTGGAGTACGTCCCGGCCGTCGGGACCGAGGACGGACTGGGCTGGCGGACGAGAATGCGCTACCAGGCCGACGACGCTGGCCGTGCCGGACTGCGCCGATACCGCTCTCACGAAGTCGAGCCATTGCCCTCACGCGGCTGCCTGATCGCCCACCCCCGCACTCCGGTGGTCACCGACCGGACGTGGCCGCCGGCCGCAGCACTGTGGGGGTGGCCGCGGCCGACCACAGCGCCCTGTTGGTCGACGACGAGGCCCGGTTGGTCGACGACGAGCCCGTCCAGGGCATCGGTGACCTCACCGAGCATGCCGCTGGACGCGACTTCCTCCTGGACGCGGAAAGTTTCTGGCAGGTCCATCCCGCCGCCGCCGACACCCTGGTTGGCGCGGTTCTGGACGGTTTGCGACCTGGACCGGGGGAGCGGGTCTTCGACCTCTTCTGCGGTGTCGGCCTGTTCACCGGTGCGCTGGTCGACGCCGGCTGCCGCGCGTGGGGAGTCGAATGGAGCAAGTCTGCGATCACCCACGCGCGCCACAACGTGCCCGAGGCCAGATTCACCGCGGCGAAGGTCGATCGGGCTTTGCGCACCTTGCCGAAGCGGACCGACCTCGTCGTCCTCGATCCACCCCGCGCCGGCGCCGGCCGCACCGTGGTCAACGCCGTCCTGACTCGCCGGCCACGAGCGATCGCCTACGTGGCCTGCGACCCGGCAGCGTTCGCCCGCGACCTGCGGCGAGCGCTGGACGGCGGCTACCGACCGACTTCGCTGCGGGCTTTCGACCTGTTCCCGATGACCCACCACCTCGAGGTGGTGGCGATCCTCGAACCCGAGACCAGCGCCGAGGCCTGAGCTCATGCTCGGGACTGGCTCGGCTAAAGTTCGGAGAAGAGACCACGCGTGATATCTTGACGTCAAGATACTTTCCATCCGACCACCATGGAGACGCAATGAGTGTCAACAGCTTCGAAGCCCAGGCCACTCTCGCGGTGGACGACCGGTCGTACGAGATCTTCCGACTGGACGCCGTTGAGGGCGCTGAGGCCCTGCCGTACAGCCTGAAGATCCTGCTGGAGAACCTGCTGCGGACCGAAGACGGTGTCAACATCACCGCCGACCAGATCCGCGCCCTGGCGTCCTGGGACCCGGAGGCGGAGCCGAGCCAGGAGATCCAGTTCACGCCGGCCCGGGTGATCATGCAGGACTTCACCGGCGTCCCTTGTGTCGTGGACTTGGCCACCATGCGGGAGGCGATGGCCGAGCTGGGCGGTGATCCGAGCAAGATCAACCCGCTGGCTCCGGCCGAACTGGTCATCGACCACTCCGTCATCGCGGACGTGTTCGGCACCGAGGACGCCTTCCGACGAAACGTGGAGATCGAGTACGGCCGCAACCGGGAGCGCTATCAGTTCCTGCGCTGGGGCCAGACCGCGTTCGACGACTTCAAGGTCGTGCCACCAGGCACCGGAATCGTGCACCAGGTCAACATCGAGCACCTGGCCCGGGTGGTCTTCTCCCGGACCGATGGCGATCTGACCTACGCCTACCCCGACACGTGTGTCGGCACCGACTCCCACACGCCCATGGTCAACGGCCTAGGAGTAGTCGGCTGGGGGGTCGGCGGCATCGAGGCGGAGGCCGCCATGCTCGGCCAGCCGGTGTCCATGCTCATCCCGCGAGTGGTCGGTTTCAAGCTGGCCGGTTCGCTGCCGGAGGGGGCGACGGCCACCGACCTGGTGCTGACCATCACCGAGATGTTGCGCAGGCACGGTGCGGTCGGCAAGTTCGTCGAGTTCTACGGATCCGGTGTCTCCGAGGTGCCGGTGGCCAACCGGGCCACCATCGGGAACATGAGCCCGGAGTACGGATCTACGATCGCGATCTTCCCGGTGGACGCCAAGACCATCGACTACCTCCGGTTCACCGGCCGGAGCGACGAGCAGATCGCGCTGGTCGAGACCTACGCCAAAGAGCAGGGCTTGTGGCACGACGCGGATCATGAGCCGAAGTACTCCGAGTATCTGGAGCTCGACCTGTCCACCGTGGTGCCCAGCATCGCCGGGCCCAAACGGCCGCAGGACCGGGTCTCGTTGAGCGAGGCCAAGCACCGCTTCCGTGCGGCGCTGGACGCCTACGTCGACAACGACTACGCCATCACCAAGGGCCGGGTGGACGAGGCCTCGCGCGAGTCGTTCCCCTCCAGCGACCCGCCGGCGATCTTCAACGGCCAAGACGAGGACGACTACCCGTACGCCTTCGCGGAGTCCTCGTTGCCGGCCCGCGCGGCGTCGCCGACCCCGGTGCGTTTGGCCGACGGAACCGAGGTCGAGATCGACCACGGGGCGGTGGCGATCGCGGCGATCACCTCGTGCACCAACACCTCCAATCCGAGTGTCATGATCGCGGCCGCGCTGGGGGCGAAGAAGGCGGTGGAGAAAGGGCTGACCCGCAAGCCGTGGGTCAAGACGACGCTGGCGCCGGGGTCCAAGGTGGTTAGCGACTACTACGACCGTTCCGGGCTGACTGCGTATCTGGACAAACTGGGCTTCAACCTGGTCGGGTACGGCTGCACCACCTGCATCGGCAACTCGGGGCCGTTGATCGACGAGGTCAGCCAGGCGGTGCAGGAGAACGATCTGGCGGTCGTCTCGGTGCTGTCCGGCAACCGGAACTTCGAGGGGCGGATCAATCCCGAGGTGAAGATGAACTATCTGGCCTCACCGCCGCTGGTGGTCGCCTATGCGCTCGCCGGCAGCATGGACGTCGATATCACCACTGAACCGCTTGGCACCGACGAGGCCGGTGATCCGGTCTATCTGAAAGATATCTGGCCGACCGAAGCCGAGGTCGAGGAGATCGTAGAGTCCTCCATCGGGGCGGAGATGTTCGTCGAGTCCTACGCCGACGTGTTCGCCGGCGATCAGCAGTGGCAGGCGCTGACCACTCCGGAAGGCGACACTTTCGAGTGGGCTGAGGACTCGACCTACGTGCGCCGACCCCCGTACTTCGACGGGATGCCGATCGACCCGGAACCGGTCTCCGACATCGACGGAGCCCGGGTGCTGCTCAAGCTCGGCGACTCGATCACCACTGACCACATCTCTCCCGCAGGATCGATCAAAGCCGATTCCCCGGCCGGGAAGTACCTGGCCGGGCACGGAGTGGAGCGGCGGGACTTCAACTCCTACGGATCACGCCGGGGCAACCACGAGGTGATGATCCGCGGCACGTTCGCCAACATCCGACTACGCAATGAACTGGCGCCGGGCACGGAGGGTGGCTTCACCCGCGACTTCACGCAGGCCTCGGATGCGGCGGCCGATGCTCCGGTGACCACGGTGTACGAGGCAGCGCAGTCCTACATTGCCGCGGGCACGCCGCTGGTGGTGCTGGCCGGCAAGGAGTACGGCTCGGGCTCTTCCAGGGACTGGGCCGCCAAGGGCACCGCGCTGCTGGGCATCAAGGCGGTGATCGCGGAATCGTACGAGCGGATTCACCGGTCCAACCTGCTCGGCATGGGGGTGCTGCCGCTCCAGTTCCCGGACGGGCAGAACGCGGAGTCCCTGGGCCTGACCGGCGAGGAGAGCTACGACATCACCGGCATTACCGAGTTGAATCAGGGCTCCGCGAGGACCGTCAAGGTCACCGCCGGCGACGTGACGTTCGACGCACTGATCCGGATCGACACGCCGGCGGAGGCTGCTTACTTCCGTCACGGCGGCATCATGCAGTACGTGCTGCGGTCGCTGTTGGACAAGTAGCCTCACCGCTGACGAAGAGACCGCGGACAAGGGGATCGCGGGGCGGTGGCTGGCAACTCCTGACGGTGCGCTGACTGAACCCGCTCGGCAGGTTGGTTGGCGTCAGTTCTGTTCCTGCGGACACCACCAGGTGGTCCGGCCACCGACTCCGGCGACCGTCATCTCGGTGCCACACCGTGGGCAGTGCCGACCGACGCCACGAAACTCGATGATCTCACCGGTATGGACTCCGCCGTGCTCGATCGCGGCCTGGGTCGAGTTCTGCAGGCTTCGGTAGAGCCGGTTGAGCTCGGTGCGACTCAGCTCCCCAGCAGGTCGACGGGGCGAGATCTTGGCCTGCCAGAGAGTCTCGTCGGCCAGCAGGTTGCCGACCCCGGCGATCACCGACTGGTCCAGCAGGCGGGCCTTGACGGGGGCCACGCCCCGGGCCACCCGCTCGACAAAATCCGACCGGTCGACCCGCTGAGCGTCCGGGCCGAGGCGGGACAGATCGGGGTCGAGCCGCACCCGGGCCAATCGCCGCTTGTCGAAAAGGGCCAGTGACCCACCATCACCGAAGGCGATCGTGAACCGATCCCAGATGGCTTTCCGGTTCGGATCGTCCTGCGCGTTCGCGTACGGACCGGTAAGACGATCACCGCCCTCAGTCGGCGTGCCGCCGCGCTGGGTGATAACGATCCGGCCGCTCATACCGAGGTGAACCCCGAGTGTGGGGCCCGGAGTCCGGGATCGGCCCTGGCCCGAGGTCTCGCACCACATCGTCTTCCCCTGCCGGTGCGCGGAGACGAGGCGCCGACCGCGCAGGGCGTCGGCGATCTCGCCGGGAGGGTGGGGTCGGCACACCCAGGTGTCGGTGTCATCGACCTCGGCGATCTTGCGGTTCAGTCCAGCCCGCTCGATTGCCGTGCGGGCCCGTTCCACCTCGGGCAGTTCAGGCACCCGTTCAGCCTGCCAGGACGCTCAGGTGTGCAGGACGGCGGCTCCGGCGAAGCGACCGTGCGCGAGATCGCGCAGCGCTCGGTTGGCGTCTTGCATCGGGTACGCACTGGTGGTGGCCCGGATCCCCAGCTGTACGGCGAGCGCCAGGAACGTCTCGCCGTCGGCCCGGGTGTTGGCCGTCACACTCACCAGACGGCGCTCCTGGAACAGGGTCTCGTCGTAGTTCAAGGACGGGATGTCGGTGGACCAGATACCGGCCATGGCGAGCGTGCCGCCCCGATCCAAGGCCCGTAGGGCAACCGGTACGAGGCCGCCGGCGGGCGCGAACATGATCGCTCCGTCCAGCGGCTCAGGCGGTGACTCATTCGGACCGCCAACCGAGTCGGCGCCGAGCTGGCGAGCCAACACCTGGTTGTGGTCGCCCCGGGTGAGGACATGCACGCGCAGTCCTTGAGCGAGAGCGATCTGGGCGGTGAGGTGAGCGCTGCCGCCGAATCCGTAGATGCCGAGACGACCACCCGGCGGCACCTCGGCCCGCCGTAGCGCCCGGTAGCCGATGATGCCGGCGCACAGCAGCGGGGCCGCGGCCTCATCACTCAGACCGGGCGGAATCCGGTAGGCGAAGGACTCCGCGACCAGGCAGGTCCCCGCGTACCCGCCGTCGACGTCCCAGCCGGTGAAGGTCGGCCGCAAGCACAGGTTCTCCTGACCACGACGGCAGAACCGGCAGCTGCCGTCCGTACGACCCAGCCAGGCGACACCAACCCGGTCACCGATCGCGAACCGACGCGCATCCTGCCCGACCGCGTCGACGACGCCGACCACCTCATGGCCGGGCGTGATGCGCCCGTGCTTCGGCGCGAGGTCTCCCTCCGCCAGGTGCAGGTCGGTCCGACAAACCCCGCAGCAGTGGACCCGGACCCGAACCTCATCCGGACTCGGCGTGGGGTCCGAGCGCTCCACTCGGAGCAGCGGATGGCTATCGACGGGTCCCGGGTCGTCGACCACCCAGGCGTCCACTGACGACATTGTGCTCCTTGAGTGATGACCGGACTGACGCCGGGTACGGTGATCGAAACCGAACAACGCTGGAAGTCCTGAATGCCTCTGGGTCCGATCGAGATCGTCGTCGTGGGCTTCCCCGACAACAACTTCACCGGGGCCATCGTGCCCGAGCTGGAACGTCTGGTGGAGGCGCGCATGATCAGCATCGTGGACGGAGTGTTCGCCATGAAGGCCGCCGACGGCTCGATGTCGCTCACCGAGCTCAGCCAGGTGGACGACGACAGCGATGCGAGTCGTCTGGCCGCGGTCGTCGACGGCGTCGAGGGCTTGATCTCCGCCGAAGACGTGGAGGCGTTCACCCAAGAGCTCGAACCGAGTAGTTCCGCGGTGGTGCCGGCGTTCGAACACACCTGGATGAAGCCGATCCGCGACGCGGTCGTCGGGTCCGGTGGCATCCTCCTCGACAGTGTCCGGATCCCTGGGCGCGTCGTCGAGGAGGTCCTGGCGACCGTTCCTGACGAAGACTGAGCCAGAGAACAACTGAGCCACAGAAACAATCGAGCCACAGAACAAGGGAGAGTTCACAGATGCGTCGTCGAATGGGACGTCCAGAACTGGTCGGCACGATGGCCCGCACCGCAGTGATCGCCGGTACCGCCAGCGCGGTGTCCGGCGGTGTGCGCAAACGCTCAGCAGGCCAAGGCGGCGAGTGCCCAGGCTGCCACTCAGCAGCAGGCGGTTGCCGATCAGCAGGCGGCGCAGAGCCAGGCCCAGATGGCCGCTATGCAGGCCCAGTTGGCGGCGATGGCCCCACCCCCCGCTCCCGCGGCGGCTCCGGCAGCTGGCGGTAGCGATCTGATGACCCAACTCAAGCAGTTGGCTGACCTCAAGTCTGCGGGCCTGCTGGACGACGCGGAGTTCGCCGCGGCCAAGGCCAAGCTGCTCGGTTGACCAACTGATACACCGCGAGCCGAGAATCTCCCTGCAGACAAGGGAAAGCAGACCAGCCGGCTATCCGAGGCGCAAGCGTCCGCTCGGGAAGCGTCCTGACGGTCGCTGTCTACGGCTCCCGGACGTGCTGACCGACGAGTTGGACGATCTCGTCGATCTCGACCTGGGTGCGCTGAGCGGCGACGTGATCGCCGAGACGTTGGTGGGTCTCAACCAGGCGGGACAGAGTGTTGGCCAGCATGACTCGCCAGCCGAGGTGGCGGCAGAGGGCGGCGGCGTGCTCCAACGCGTCCCGTGCTTCCGCGGTGCGACCCAAGAGAGTCAGGGCATAGCCGATGCTGTCCTGGGTGAGCGCCTGCCCCGGTCGATCCTGGTGCTCGACGAAGATCATCAATCCGCGTCGGCAGTTCTGCAGCGCTGCCCTCGGCCGATCGAGATGGGCCTGGTGCCAGCCGATGGCGTTGTACGCGTGCGCCTCGCCGATCACGTTGCCGGCTTGACGGTGAAGTTCCAGTCCGCGCTGATCATGGGGGAGTGCCAGATCGAACCGCCGTTGATGCGCGGCCAACCGGGCGAGTGCCCGATGCGCCTGCGCCAGCAGCCCGGGGACGCCGACCCGATCGCCGATCACCCGGGCCCGGTGAAGGTCGGTCGTTGCTTCCACGAAGCGGCGAAGCCCGATCAGACCTCGGCCACGTCCGATGAGGGCCACGATCAGGCGCCGGTCGTCCTCAAGTCGTTCGGCAGCGGCCACCGCCGCCGCGCCGAGCGGGATCATCTCCAACCAGCGCCCGGTCGATTCCAGCGGCAGCTCCAGGGCGGCCGCGAGATCGCAGGTCATGATGTGGCGACTGGTTCGCTGAGCGAACTCGACCGCCACAAGAAGGTCAGTCGGATCGTGACCGGGGCCGCCGTCCTCGGTCACGAGGAACCGCAACAAGCGGTCGATCGCCTCATCCGCATCCGGCTCCTCTGTCCGGCCCGTCTCCTCCGTCCGGCCCGGACTTCCTGCCGAGTGAGCTTGAAGGACGAGCCGGACCAGGTCGTGCATCCGAAAGCAGCCGAATCCGTCCGGCTCCAGGAGGTGGGTCTCCAGCAGCTCGCGGAGCACGGCATCGCTCTCCTTGCTCGGTCGGTCGAGCAGCACGCCCACCAACGGCCGCCGGATCCTCACCGCGGGAGCCGCGGCCAGGAGCTGCGCCACCGAGCCCGCGGTGCGTGATACCGCGCGCAGGGAGCCAATCACGACCGCTACCAGGTCGGTCCCGTCCTCCCCGCCGTTCAGGGCCGCCAACCGCCGCGAGTCGTCGTCCAACTCGTCGGCCAGCATCTCCAGCGGCAGGGTGGGAAGGGATGCTGCTCGCCCCGCCACGATGGCCAGCGCCAGCGGCAGGCCTTCGCAGCGCTGCACGATCCGACCGACCGCCGAAGCCGAGGTCGACGTCCGGTCCGGGCCGAGGCGAAGAGTCAGCAACGCGCGCGCCGCGTGGTCATCGAGTGGCCCCAGACCGATCACTGCGGCACCTAGTCCGGTCACCAGATTCGCGGGACCGCGCCGACTGGTGACCAGACCGGCGCTGCCCGGACCGGGAGGAAGCAGCGGCCGCACCTGTTCAGACGAGCAGGCGTCGTCGGCGACCACCAGCACCCGTCGGCCACTGATCAGGGTCCGGTAGGTGCTCACCATGGTCGGCAGGTCGGCCGGGATCCCGACCGGGTCGAGTCCCAGCGCCACCAGGAACCCGCGCAGGGCGACCTGGCTGCTCGTCGGCCGACACGCGGGATCGAATCCGTGCAGGTCGACGTAGAGCAGACCGTCAGGAAATCGACTGGCGTGATGTCGGGCCCATCGCAAGGCCAGAGCGGTCTTGCCGACTCCAGCCGGACCGGTGATCACCGCCACCGCCGCCCCATGGTCGTCGGTGGTCTCACCGTCATCGCTCACCGCCAGGATTCGGTCGAGCTCAGCACTCTCGGCCTCTCGGTCGACGAAGCCACGCGCCATCGGCGGCAGTTGGTGGGGCACCGTACGAGCTGCTCCGGTGAGCGTGACCCGGACCGGTGCCGCCGCTGCCACCGATGGCACCACCCCGCGCAGTACGTCGCTGTGCAGCTGCTGCAGGGCTCGTCCGGGGTCGATGCCCAGCTCCTCGCGCAGCAGATCGCGGATCCGGGCGACCACGGCAAGCGCATCAGCGGTTCGACCGAGTCGGGCCAGCGCGACCACAGCCTGCCCGGCTAGCCGCTCGTCGTAGGGATCCTCGACGAGCCTGGCCTCAGCGTCGGTGGCGACCAGATCGGCAGATCCGAGTGATAAGGCCAGATCGTTGCGTTCCAGCGCCTCGGCGTGCCGCTCTCGAAGCAGCGACCGGCGGCGCTCGTCGAGCCAGTCCGAACCCACTCCCACCAGTGGGTCACCGTCGACGAGCTCGAGCGCTCGGCCCCAGGTCTCCACGGCGTCCTGCGTACGCCCCTCCCGAGCTGCCACCCGGGCCTGTGTCGACCAGCGACGGAAGACGGCGAGATCCAACTCGGCGGGGTCGACCGTGGCCACGTAGCCACCGTCGCGCCGCTGGACTCGCAGCGTCGCTGCTCCGGCAACGATCTTGCGCAATCGGCAGAGATAGCTCCGCAGTGCCTGGTCGGCCGCCGGCGGGGGGCACTGGCCCCAGACTCGACCCACCAGGTCGGCACCCGGCACGGGACGGCCTTCGTTGAGCAGCAGTACGGCCAGCACCGACCGCTGTCGAGCCGGCCCCAGGGTCAGCGGGGCCTCCGACCCGTCGACCGCGACCGCCCCCCACAGCCGGACCGGCAGAGTCATCGGTGGCTTCTCCGGACGGACAACGCGCGTGCAACATCTCGACAACGTCGCGGGCTCACGCTGGTTGCACAGCCATCCGGACGGTCCGGGTGCTGAGGGGAAGGGAAGCCATCATGGCCACGAAGTATCGCTTGGAGCTGGAGAAGCTCAAGTGCATCCGCAAGCAGGACACCGTCGGTCGCGACGAGCCGGAGCTGAAGGTCGACGGGGTGACGGTCTACGGTCCGGGCAACCTCGGCAAGGGGGATTCGGTGACGTTGAACCGGTCGGCGTTGTTCATCACCAATGCCCTGGTGCAGCTGATCGAGGTCGACGCCGGGTCCAATGACGACATGGGCACGGTCACCGTGAAGGGCAGTGCCGATGTCGGCAAGGGCAGCCGGGTGAAGGAGTTCCATCGCACCCATTCCGACTACGAGCTGACCTACGAGGTCGTCGCGGCCTGAGCAGTTCCACGGCGTGCAGGCGCGGGAGGCTGGTGTGGCATGGTCCACAACGGCCTCCCTCGTCGCCTGCGTACGGCACACGAGGCGCTGGGAGGCGAGCTTGATACCTCCGGCGGCTCGGCTCAGCCGGCGAGCGCGGAGCGGATGCGTTCCGCGTACGCCGCCATTTCGCCGTCGGCGTAGCGCGTCCGGGGCCAAAAGAACCCGCGGAGACCGTCACCCTTGGTCCGGGGCACCACGTGCAGGTGCAGGTGCCGGACCGACTGGCTGACCACGTTGTTGATCGCCACGAACGTTCCCTGACAGCCCAGCGCCTCGACCAGCGCGGCCGCCACCCGCTGTCCTGCAGTCAACAGTGGCGTCATCAGCTCACTCGGCAGATCGAGCAGCGTATCGACGTGGCGGATCGGTGAGACCAGCACATGACCCTTGAACACCGGCCGGTGATCGAGGAACCCGATCAGGTTCTCGGTTCGCAGCACCACCGCGGCCTCGAGGTCACCCCGCACGATCTGGCACACGACGTCATCGCTCATCCGCCGATCGTAGAGTCCTGGTTCCAGACGGCGGCCGATTGCCCTATAATCGAACACATGATCGACCATGGCTACGTCCCGCCCGGCTGGCCGGCCCAAGTCAGGCCTCCCGGCGCCCCCGGGTGGGAGCGGACGGCGACCGCGTTCCTGCTCGACTGCTGTCCGCCGGAGTTCCGGGGCTATCCGGTGCTGCGTCGCCATCCCGTCGTGCTGGCGCGGTTTGCCGCCCGGTTCGTGGCCGGGCAGTGCACCACAGCCGAGGACGGCGTCGCCGAGATCCGGACTGGTCTGCCGCACGGCACCCCGCCTCCGGTGGTCACTCAGGCGGTCGAGGCGTGGCTGGAACAGGCCGCTCATCTGCTCCGGGTGCGGCGCGCCGTGGGTCTGATCGAGCAGGCGCTGCGGGGGAGATCATTCGTCGAGAAACTCTGAGCGGCGCGGCCGGCGTCGCGCCGAGTCGGCTGGCGCGGGCACGTAAACTCCCTGCATGTCTTCCGCGCCAGCGGCCGACGGTGCGCTTGCCAAGCCGTGCGGACTGCTCCGATCCGTCGCCAGTCCGGCCGACCTGCGTCGGTTGGATGCTGATCAGCTGCCCGAGTTGGCGGAGGAGATCAGAGCCTTCCTGATCGAGCAGGTCAGCCAAACCGGCGGGCACCTGGGACCCAACCTCGGCGTGGTCGAGTTGACGCTCGCGATCCATCGGGTGTTCGACTCCCCGCGCGACCCGATCATCTTCGACACCGGTCACCAAAGCTACGTGCACAAGATGCTGACGGGTCGCCAGAACGCCTTTCCCACGCTGCGACGGCCCGGCGGTCTGTCGGGCTATCCGAGCCGGTCGGAGTCCGAGCACGACTGGGTGGAGAACTCGCACGCCTCGACCTCGCTGTCGTACGCGGCGGGGATCGCCCGCGGCCTTCAGCTGACAGGGAAGCCGGGCACGGTGGTCGCCTTCGTCGGCGACGGTGCGCTGACCGGCGGCATGGCCTGGGAGGCGCTGAACAATATCGCCGCGGACGAGGACCTGCCGTTGGTCATTGTGGTCAACGACAACGGCCGCTCCTACACTCCGACCGTCGGCGGCCTGGCCCGACACCTGACCGGGCTGCGCACCAACCCGCGCTACGAGCAGGTGCTGGGACGGGTCCGCCGCCATGTCAGTCGGGCGCCGCTGTTCGGCCGGGCGGCGTACGATGTGCTGCACGGTCTGAAGAGCGGTCTGAAGGACGTGGTTGCCCCGCAAACCATGTTTGCCGATCTCGGTCTGAAGTACCTCGGTCCGGTCGACGGTCACGACGAGGCTGCGGTGGAACGCGCGCTGCGGCACGCCAAGCAGTTCGGCGGCCCGGTGCTGGTGCATTGCCTGACCCGCAAAGGCAACGGGTTCTCCGCCGCGGAGAACCACGAAGAGGACAGATTTCATGCCGTCGGCCAGATCGACGCCAAGACCGGCGCCGCCATCGGTGGTCCGGGCGCGGTGAAGTGGACCGACGTATTCGCCGAGGAAATCCTCAAACTCGGTGCCGTCGACGAGCGCGTCGTGGCGATCAGTGCCGCGATGATCCATCCCACCGGTCTCAATCGGTTCGCCGCCGCCTTCCCGGAGCGGGTGATGGACGTCGGGATCGCCGAGCAGCACGCCGCGACATCGGCGGCGGGGCTGGCGATGGCCGGGTTGCACCCCGTGGTCGCGGTGTACGCGACGTTCCTGAACCGAGCCTTCGACCAAGTGCTGATGGACGTCGCCTTGCACCGGTGCGGGGTCACCTTCGTGCTGGACCGGGCCGGGATCACCGGACCCGACGGGGCCAGTCACCACGGGATGTGGGACATGTCAATCCTGCAGGTGGTGCCCGGACTCCAGCTGAGCGCCCCACGCGACGGCACGCGACTCCGCCAGACCTTGGCCACCGCGCTCACCATCGACGACGCGCCTAGTGTGATCCGCTACTCCAACCAGCAGGTGCCGGCCGATCTCGACGCCGTGGCCAGCGATCGCGGTCTGGACATCCTGCTGCGCACCGAGCAGCGGCCGCGAGTGCTGGTCGTCGCGTACGGGGAGATGTGCGGCACCGGCGTGGCCGTGGGTCGTCGGCTGTCGGACCAGGGGATCGGGGTGACCGTGGTCGACCCGGTGTGGGCGCTGCCGGTCAATCCCGCGTTGCTGGAACTGGCCGGCAGGCACCAACTGGTGATCAGCATCGAAGACAACAGTGTGGTGGGCGGTTGCGGTTCCCGGCTGGCTGGCGAACTCCGGCTCGCCGGCATCGACATCCCGTTCCGGGAGTTCGGCATCCCGCCGGAGTTCCTCCCGCACGGATCGCGGGCAGAACTGCTCGATCAACTGGGTCTGAATGCGCAGGATATTGCCCGGTTCGCCGTGGAGGCGGTTGTCCGCGAGCGCGACGCGCGTGGACGGGGCGTCGACTCCGCGCGGGTGTAGGTCTAGTCTGCTGCCGTACTCGCCTCGGGTTGAGAACCCCACGTGATCGGAGTGGCAGATGAGCGTGATGCGGACCAAGAGCGTCGAGCAGTCCATCGCGGACACCGACGAACCGGACTTCAAGCTCAAGAAGAGTCTGACGGCGCTCGACCTCACCGTGTTCGGCGTCGGGGTGATCATCGGAGCGGGAATCTTCACCCTGACCGGGCGTGCCGCCAGCACGCTGGCCGGGCCCTCGATCGTGCTGAGCTTCTTCATCTCCGCTCTAGCCTGCGGCTTCGCCGCCCTCTGCTATGCCGAGTTCGCCTCCACCGTCCCGGTCTCGGGCTCGGCCTACACCTTCTCCTACGCCAGCCTCGGGGAGATCCTGGCTTGGATTATCGGTTGGGATCTGCTGTTGGAGTTGCTGCTGGGTGCCAGCGTGGTGGCGCAGGGCTGGAGCGCGTACGCGGCCGTCTTCTTGTCCAACATCGGGCTCTCCTGGCCGGAGGCGATCGGCCCGGGCGGCACGATCGACGTGCTCGCCATGATCCTGGTCGCGGTGCTGGCCATCTTGACCACCATCGGCATCAAGGAGTCCTTGCGGGTCAACATGGTGCTGGTCGGGGTGAAGCTGTTTGTGGTGCTGTTCGTGATCATCGCCGGCATCGGCTTCGTCAATACCGCCAACTACAGTCCTTTCGTCCCGCCGACCGGTCCGCCGGTCGCGGGTGCCGACGAGTGGTACGTGCAGCCGCTGATCCAGGCGGTGCTGGGCTGGGAGCCGAGTGCTTTCGGCGTCGGGGGCATCTTCGCCGGTGCGGCCCTGGTCTTCTTCGCCTACATCGGCTTCGACGTGGTGGCCACCACCGCGGAGGAGGCCAAGAACCCTCAGCGTGACCTGCCAATCGGGATCATCGCCTCCCTGGTGATCTGCACCCTGCTGTATGCCGCCGTGTCGCTGGTGATCACCGGCATGGTCAAGTACACCGACATCGACACCTCAGCCGCCCTGGCCACCGCCTTCACCAAGCTCGGCCACCCCGGGTACGCCACCTTGGTCTCCGCCGGTGCGGTCGCGGGCCTGACCACCGTGGTGCTCACGCTGCTGATCGGATCCAGCCGCGTCGTGTTCGCGATGTCGCGGGACCACCTGCTGCCGCCAGGGCTCAGCAAGGTGCATCCGAGGTTCCAGACCCCCTGGGTGATCACCATCATCATCGGCGTGATCGTCATGCTGGTCGCGGGCCTGACCCCGATCGGCAAGCTGGAGGAGATGGTCAACATCGGCACCCTGACGGCCTTCATCCTGGTCTCCATCGGGGTGATCGTGCTCCGCCGGACCCGCCCGGATCTGCCACGGGCATTCAAGGTTCCCTTGGTGCCGGTGCTGCCCATCATCTCCGCGGCGATCTGCCTGTGGCTGAGTCTCAACCTCTCCATCGAGACCTGGTTCCGGTTCGTGATCTGGATGGCCCTCGGGTTCATCATCTACTTCGCCTACGGCTACCGGAAGGCGCGGCTGGCCACCGGTGAGACGCTGCAGCAGATGACTCACCACCACAAACTGGAGGAGTAGACACGGGACGCCGAAGCGACCCCCACTGGGAGTTCCGACACCGAAACCATCCCTGGCCTGGGGTGGTCTCGGCGGTTGGGTACCGCACGCCGGCGCCGGACTATCCGGTGCACTACGGTCTGCCCTCACCATGGCTGACGGTGATCTTCAGTCTTGATGACGGGGTGGAGTCAGCCAGCGAACTGGCCGACCTGCCGGGGGCGAAACCGGCCCCGATCATCGCGTCCGGACTGCACACGAGATCGAGCTTCGTCCTCCAGCGGCCCGGCCAGACCGGCATCCAGCTCGCGGTGCACCCCCTCGCGGCGCGCGCCTTGTTCGCTCGACCGGCCTCGGAGCTGAGTGTCACTGAGCACGACGGGCGGGACGTTCTGGGTCAGCGTGGGGTGATCACCCAAGAGCGGTTGGCCGAGACCAGCGACTGGCCCGAAGCGTTCGGGTTGCTGGATGCCCACCTGAGGTCAGCTTGGCAGCGCCGAGCCCGGGTCGAGGTGCGCACCGAGCTGCGCCACGCCTGGAGTCTGCTGGAGGCCAGCGGCGGGCGCCTGCCGATCACCGAGGTCGCCGCTCGGGTGGGGCTCACCTCGCGTCATCTGGGCACCCTCTTCACCCGTGAGGTCGGCCGGACACCGAAGACGATCGCTCAATTGATCCGCTTCCAGCGTGCGGTCGAGGGCATCAAGACTTCGGTCGCCCGGAGCGGCCGGGCCGATCTCGCCGGCGTGGCAGCTCGCACCGGATATGCGGATCAGTCGCATCTGACCCACGACTTCGGCGACCGGCTCGGCGTCCCTCCGTCGACCTGGATCATCCAGGAGTTCCGAAACCTCCAAGACCACGGATCGCTGACGGGGACAGAATCGCTGGCATGAACACCTCTACCAATCCCACGCCGACCCGACCCAGTGTCTGGCTCACACTCCAAGCGCACGACGCACCGGCCCTGATCGAGTTCTACACCCAAGCCTTCGGGTTCGAACTCCGGGCCCGCTACGACGAGGAAGGGACCGACCGGGTCGCTCACGCCGAGCTGTGTTGGCCGGAGGGCTCCGGTGGGTTGATGATGGGCTCTCACAAGCCGGCCGGTGAGTGGACCACCCAGCCCGGCACGGCCGCCGCGTACGTGGTGGTCAGTGACCCGGCCGTCCTGCGGCAGCGGATCGTCGACCACGGCGGCGCCCGTAGCGTTGGTGAGCTAAACGAGAAGGACTACGGGTCGAGCGACTTCGCCGTCGTCGACCCGGAAGGCAACCAGTGGTCGTTTGGCACCTACGCTGGCGCGGCCTGACCCGCTCGCTGCGAGCTACGGGGCGGGTACGCGGTCCTCGTCGTGCAGCATGCTGGTCGCTGCGGTCTCTGGCATCTTCAAGGCGATGAGAATGATCAGCACCAAGATCGCGACACCAACCGTGTAGATGCCGGGGGCGATGAGCAGACCCGTTTGGGCGATGAGCCAGGTGGCCACCAACGGGGCGGTACCGCCGAACACCGTGTAGGACATGTTGTAGCTGATCATTGCGCCGCTGAGACGATTGCGGGTCGGGAATAACTCCAGGATCGTCACGCCAAACACCCCCCAGAAGATGCCGCCAGTGATACCGATGATGAGCTGGCCGGCCAGGATGGACCACAGCGTGCCGTGGCCCGCGAGCCAGAATGCGGGCAGGTACAAGACGATGATGGCACTGATGACGCTAAAGAGGACGGGCCGGCGGCCGAATCTGTCGGACAGTGCGCCACCTATCCAGAAAAACACGAAGGCAATGAATAAGGCGATGCCGTTGGTCAGCAGGGCCTGACCTTGTTCCACCCCTGCTGAGGATTTGAGATAGACGACCATGTAACCACTGAATAGGTAGAACATGAGACTGGATAGCGCGGCAAGGGCTAACGTGTGAACCACGGCTAGGCGGGACGAGGTCTCCTTTTGCTCGAGATTTTGTGACCTGGCCATCTCTTGAGCTTCTTTGGCCGCTTCGAAGGCGGGGGACTCATCTACGTTCTTGCGAATGTAGAATCCGATGAGTGCGATCGGCCCGGCGACCAAGAACGCGATGCGCCATCCCCAGGACTCGTACATGTCGGGGCCGAGCGCGTTCATGAGCAGCAGCACGAAGAGCGCCGCCACAACTGACGGAACGGTGGTGAAACTGTAGTTAAACCCGACATACAGCCCGCGTTTCTCGGCCGGCGCATGCTCGCCCATGAACGCGTTGGAGGTGACAGTCTCTCCGGCCGCCGAGAAACCTTGCACCATGCGGCAGGCCAGGAGCAGGATCGGTGCCAGGATTCCGATCTGTTGATAGGTGGGCAGGAGACCGATTGCCATGGTCGCTGCACCCGCGGAGAGGATGACGATGACGAGCAGTCTGCGACGGCCGATCCGGTCACCGAGAAGACCGAATACGATACCGCCGAGCGGGCGCATGAGGAAGCCCACAGCATAAACGCCGAAGACTGCCAGGATCTCGGTCACGTCGTCTTGTTCAGGGAAGAATAGTTTACCGATGATCACTGCCGAATAGGCATAGATGACGAAGTCATACCACTCAACAAACTGACCAACTGCAGAAGACGCAACGACACGTCGTAGTGATGTCCTCGACGAACGCTCGGCAGGATCGGGTATTCCTGTACGTGAGGGTGATGTCATAACATTTCCCATTGATTCTATGGCGCTCGTTTCTACGAGCGCAGTGCGGTCCGACTGTGTGGTGGGCCGAGTGTGTCATCTGAGGGTGATTGCCCGGCAGGTGTCGTCTCGCTGGGTGGCACGATCCACGGTTCTCCTGATCGCTGTGTTGTCTGGGGACGGACCCTCTGGCCGTGCTCTCGCAGCGCCAACCTGACCGCATCATGCGTGACTCACTTGAGAACGCAGTGACCGAAGGTGCACCAGACCGGGATGACTCAGCTCAGTTGTCGATCGGCCGGGCTGGACGGCGACGCCAATCCGGGATCGCCGGCGCCTCGTACCACCGCTCCAGTTCATGTTCATCAGATCTGCCATCCAGGCTCGCCCGCGCCTCAGACCCACTCGTACCGAGGCCGTCCAGATAGCGCTCGTGCAGGTACACCTGACGCGCCATCGCCTTCCGCGCTGCCAGCCAGAGCGGCCGCAGACTGAAGCTATGCATAGTCATGAGCCCGCTCCTCCCCTGACGGCGGAGCACAACTAAACCCCGATCGCCCCCAAAATCGTACCCGCGCCGACCGGCGTCATCAGGTTCCACAAAAGGTCCGATAGACGCCGAAGTCGCGGGGGGCCGGGTCAGCGTATCCGGACAGATCAGGTTGTTCTCGAAACGGGTTGGTCACGGCGCTCAGCAGCTGTTCGTAGGGCTGCAGGTCGCCGCCGGCTGCGGCTGTGAGCGCGTCCTCGACCAGATGGTTCCGGGGAACGTAGACCGGATTGACCTGGTCCATCTGAATGGCGTCGGGAGCGAACCGGCGCCACTGCTGCAGCCAGGCGCTGGTGGCTGCCGCTTCCGGCAGCAGCTGATGGATGCGGTCGTTGTCTGGTGCTGCTGCGGTGCTCAGTGAGCGGAGGAAGGAGGTGTAGTCGACGGC
>JAKDLH010000433.1 GCA_030452945.1 Microlunatus sp.
TGATCAGGGCGTTGAAAATGATCGCGGAGAGGATCGCCGACTGCGGGGTGGCCAAGCCCATCACGTTGAGAGCGTCCAGTGAGGGGTAGGCGGCGACGAACATGGCCGGGATGATCGCGAAGTACTTCGCGATGTCGTTGGCGATCGAGAACGTGGTCAAGGCACCGCGGGTGATGAGCAGCTGCTTGCCGATCTCGACGATGTCGATGAGCTTGGTCGGGTCGGAGTCCAGGTCGACCACGTTGCCGGCCTCCTTGGCCGCCGCCGTACCGCTGTTCATGGCCACGCCCACGTCCGCGGCCGCCAGCGCCGGGGCGTCGTTGGTGCCGTCGCCGGTCATCGCGACCAGCCGCCCGCCGGCCTGCTCCTTGCGGATGTAGGCCATCTTGTCCTCGGGAGTGGCCTCGGCCAGGAAGTCGTCCACGCCCGCCTCCTCGGCGATCGCCTGCGCGGTCAGCGCGTTGTCGCCGGTGATCATCACGGTGCGGATGCCCATCGAGCGCAGCTCGGCGAACCGTTCGGTCATGCCCTGCTTGACCACGTCCTTGAGGTGCACCACCCCCAGCACCCTGGCCGGTCCGTGGGTGCTCTTGGAACCGATCACCAGCGGGGTGCCGCCGCTGCGGGAGATGTCGTCGATGACATCGACGACCTCGGCGTCCGGGTCGGTGCCGAGCCATTGTGCGATCGCAGACCCGGCGCCCTTGCGGATCTGGGTGCCGTCGGCGAGATCGACCCCGGACATTCGGGTCTGCGCGGTGAATTCGATGAAGGTGGCGTCGCGGGGCAGGTCGTGGTCGTCGGCCCCCTGCTCCAGGGCGAGCTCGACGATCGAACGGCCCTCCGGGGTCTGGTCGGCCAGGCTGGACAGTCGTGCGGCATCGCGCAGATCGTCCGCGCCAACCCCCGGTGCGGGGATGACTCGGGTGGCCTGCCGGTTGCCGTAGGTGATGGTGCCGGTCTTGTCCAGCAGCAGCGTGGACACGTCGCCGGCGGCCTCCACCGCCCGGCCCGACATCGCCAACACGTTGACGCGCATCAGCCGGTCCATACCCGCGATGCCGATCGCCGAGAGCAGGGCCCCGATGGTGGTAGGGATCAGGCAGACCAGCAGTGCGATCAGCACGATCAGGTCCTGAGGTGCACCTGCGTAGGTGGCCATCGGCGGGAGCGTGGCGACCGCGGCCAGGAACACCAGGGTGAGGCTGATCAGCAGGATCGAGAGCGCGATCTCGTTGGGGGTCTTGCGGCGTGAGGTGCCCTCGACCAGATCGATCATCTTGTCCAGGAACGACTCGCCCGCGGCGGCGGAGATCCGGACGACGATCCGGTCGGAGAGGACCGTGGTGCCGCCGGTGACCGCACTGCGGTCGCCGCCGGCCTCACGGATCACCGGCGCGGACTCGCCGGTGATCGCGGACTCATCGACACTGGCGACGCCCTCGACTATGTCACCGTCACCGGGGATCACCCCTCCGGCTTCGACCACAACCCGGTCACCGACGCGCAGTTGGGTGCTGGGCACCTCTGTCTCGCCGCCGGACTCGTCCAGCAACCGGGCGACCGTGTCGGTGCGGGTCGCGCGCAGTGAGGCCGCTTGCGCCTTGCCACGTCCTTCGGCGACGGCTTCGGCGAGGTTGCCGAAGATCACCGTCAGCCACAGCCAGAACGCCAGCCAGATCGCGAACGCGCTGGGGTCGACGATCGCGGCGATCGTGGTGGCAATCGAGCCGAGCCAGACCAGGAACATCACCGGTGAACGCCACATGTGCCGCGGGTCGAGCTTGCGCAACGCCTCGGGGAACTGCTGCGCGGCTTGGGCCATCAGGACGCGCAGCCCCATGCCGGCGGCGGGCCGGTGCACCAGAGGCGCCGGCGACTGGTCCGGCTCGGACGAGCCCGGGGCAGGGGTGGAGGTGGACGTGGTGGTGCTCATGAGAGTGCCTCAGCAATCGGTCCGAGGGAGAGCGCAGGGAAGTAGGTCAGCGCGGTGAAGATGACCACCACGCCCACCAGCAGGCTGACGAAGAGCGGCTTGTGGGTGGGCAGGGTGCCCGCCGTGGTCGGAACCTTGGCCTGTTCGGCGAGCGACCCGGCCAGGAGGAGGACCAGAACGATCGGAACCAGGCGGCCCAGCAGCATCGCCAGGCCGATGGTGATCTGGAAGAACGTCGAGGTCACCGTGAGGCCGCCGAAGGAACTGCCGTTGTTGTTCGCCCCCGACGTGTACGCATACAGCACCTCGCTGAAGCCGTGCCCGCCCGAATTGCCCATGAAA
>JAKDLH010000075.1 GCA_030452945.1 Microlunatus sp.
CCCAGGAGTCGGCCGCGAGCACCCGATCCACCGTGAGCTCGGCGTTCGACGACCACGTCGAGCCTACGTCGTCACCGGAGCGGCCTACGTCCTCACCGGAGCAGACTGAGTCCTCGGCAACCGACCCGGTGACGAGCTCGTTCAGCACCGCGGCGACCACGTCCACGATTCCCAGGAACGACAGCGAGCCCGCATGGAACGCCTCCACCGCCTCCTCGTTGGCGGCGTTGTACACCGCCGGCGCGGTGCCCGAATGACGACCGGAGCGACGGGCGAGCTCGACGGCGGGAAAGGCCTGGTCGTCCAGCGGCTCGAACGTCCAGGTCGCCGACGTACGCCAGTCGCAGGCCGCTGCGGCGCCCGGGATCCGTTCCGGCCAACCCAGACCGAGGGCGATCGGCAGCTTCATGTCCGGCGGCGAGCACTGGGCCAGGGTTGAGCCGTCGACGAACTGCACCATGGAGTGCACGACCGACTGGGGATGCACGACGACCTCGATCCGGTCCAGGCCGACCCCGTACAGCAGATGGGCCTCCAACAGCTCCAGGCCCTTGTTGACCAGGGTCGCGCTGTTGGTGGTAATCACTTTTCCCATCGTCCAGGTGGGGTGGGCCAACGCCTGCTCGGGGGTGACGTCGCGCAACTGCTCCCGGGTGCGTCCGCGGAAGGGGCCCCCGCTCGCGGTCAGCACCAGCTTGTCGACCTCCGCCGCCGACCCACCCCGCAGGCACTGGGACAGGGCGGAGTGCTCGGAGTCGACAGCCACGATCTGGCCCGGTTTCGCCGCCCCGGTGACGAGGACGCCGCCGACCACCAGCGACTCCTTGTTGGCCAGGGCCAAAGTCCGCCGTGACTCCAGGACAGCCAGCGTCGGACCCAGCCCGGCCGAGCCGGTAATCCCGTTGAGCACGACGTCGCAGGGCACGCGGGCGAGCTCGGTCGCGGCGTCGGGTCCGGCCAGGATCCGTGGCAGCCGCGCCTGCCCGCTGGACCAGCCCCGGCGGGACGCCTCGGCGTAGAAGGCGAGTTGAAGGTCTTGGACCACGGTCGCCTTGGTGACGGCGACGATGTCGACCCCGACATCAAGGGCCTGGCGGGCGAGCAGCTCGACCTGGCCTCCACCAGCCGCAAGCCCGACCACCCGGAATCTCCCGGGTGCGGCGGCGACGACCTCCAACGCTTGGGTGCCGATGGATCCGGTACTGCCGAGGATGATGACATCGCGCACCGGTCCAGTCTGACAGGAGCGTCGCCAACCTGGTCTCGGCTCCAGGATCTGCCCACGAACCCGCGGATTCGGCTGGCTCTGACGCGCATAGGCTCAGAGCATGCCGTTCGACGTTCTGCCTCGCAGCACGCCCAACTCTCAAGGCGTCAGCCCGGCCGGGGTCGAGAGGTTTCTCGACGCGATGGAGGCCGAGCCCGAGGTCGAGCTGCACAGCCTGATGCTGCTCCGCAACGGCCACGTCGTGACCGAGGGCTGGTGGGCACCGTACGGTCGGGACCGGGTGCATCTGCTCTACTCCCTCAGCAAGAGTTTCGTCTCGACCGCGGCCGGGTTCGCGGTGGCTGAGGGGTTGCTCGACCTGGACCGTACGGTGCTGTCCTATTTCGGTGAATTCGACGCCGAGATCACCGATGAGCGCAGTCGCTCGATCTTGGTCCGCCACGTCGCGGCGATGGCCAGTGGGCATCACGCCGAGACTCTCGAGCAGGCGATCGCCGGCGACCCGGCCGAACCCGTCCGTGGTTTCCTGCGCATTCCGCCCGAGCACCAGCCGGGGACCTGGTTCGCTTACAACCAGCCCTGCACCTACGCCCTGGCGGCGATCATCCAGCGGCAGACCGGAGAGACGCTGACCGAGTACCTGCGGCCCCGGCTGTTCGATCCGCTGGGGATCGGACGGGTCGGCTGGCAGCAGTATCCGCCCCGCCGCGACCTCGGTTTCACCGGTCTGCACGCCACCACCGCCGCTGTCGCCAAGCTGGGTCAGCTCTACCTGCAGCGTGGCTGGTGGGGCGACCGACAACTGCTGCCGGTCGCGTGGGTCGAGGAGGCGACTCGCGTCCAGGTGAAGAATCCGCTGGAATCCAACCCGGACTGGAGCCAGGGCTACGGTTTTCAGTTCTGGATGGCTCGGCACGGCTTCCGGGGCGACGGCGCGTACGGGCAGTTCTGCGTCGTGTTGCCCGAGTACGACGTCGTGGTGGCCATCACCGGCGCGTCGCACGACACGCAGGCCGTCCTCGACGGGCTATGGACCCATCTCCTTCCGGCCCTCAGCGACAACCACCGCGGCAGTCCGGACCGCACTGCCGCCGAACTTCGGCTCTCGCGTCGGATGACCAGCTGTGAGCTCGTCGCCCCGGCCGGGAGTCGGGAACCCGAGGTCGACGGCAGCCGGTGGGACGGTGCCGTGTTCGCCGCGGCCGGGGGGCGGTGCGGCGATCAGCCCACGCTGGAATCGGTCAGACTCGATCGGGTCGGCGGTGAGTGGCAGGTCTCGCTGGTCGAGGCCACAACGCGGGTGACGGGACTGCTGGGCAACGACGGCTGGCACGTCACCGAGAACGCGGACGGCACCGCTGACCGGCCGCTGCCGATCGCCGTCAGCGGCGGCTGGGTGGAGGGATCGCTCGGGTTCGAGGTGCTGTTCTTGGAAACCCCGCACCGCCTCCGCGTGGTCTGCTCAGTCACCGACGGCACCTTCGCCGCCTCCTGGCTCACCGTCCCGCTCCGCAGCGGCTCGCTGCTCGACCTGCGCATGCCCGGGTGAGACGGTCTTGTCTGGAGGCGCCGCGAACTCACCCATCGGTCGGCTCCAGCGAGGGTTCGTCGGCGGTCGCCAGGGTGAGCACCGCCTCCTCCACCGCGGCCCTTTTTTCCAGCTCTCGCTCGATCCGGCGCAGCCGTACGGCCAGGTCGTGCTCTGCCTCGTCGCCGGACAGGTCGACTGCCGCGACGAGGTACACCCGCTCGGGCCCGACGAACTCCACGTGCAGATAGGTGACCCGCTCGATCTCGGCTGACGACAGCAGCTCGGTCAGCACCGCATCGCGGACCGCTGGCCGGACCGACTGACCGATCAGGAAGCTCCGGTTACGCTGGATCAGCACGACCGCGACCACCGCCAGCAAGATGCCGACAGCGATGGAGCCGATGGCGTCGGGCACCGGTGATCCGGTGACCTGGTGTAACCCGATGCCAGTGCCGGCGATCAGCAAGCCGATCAGAGCGGCGCCGTCCTCGAAGAACACGGCTCGCAGCGTCGGGTTGGAGGTGTTCAGCACGTACGACCAGTGCTCGCTGCCGGTCTGAACGGCTTTGCGCCGGGTCTGCCGGAAGGCCTGGACGAACGAGATCCCCTCGAGCACGAAGGCGATGCTCAGCACCACGTACGCGATTCCGTAGTCGGCGGCCGGTTCCGGGTCGCGCAGCTCGCTGATGCCGTGGAAGATCGAGACCACCGCACCCGCGGTGAACAGTCCGAACGCCGCGAACATCGACCAGACGTAGGCCTCCTTGCCGTAGCCCATCGGGTGCCGTCGGTCGCGGCCCCGGTCGGACTTCCGCTCCGCGATCAGCAGGAAGATCTCGTTGCCGGTGTCGGCCCAGGAGTGCGCGGCCTCGGCCAGCATCGAGGCCGACGAGGTGAGAGCGGCCGCGACCGACTTGGCGATCGCGATCAACAGGTTCGCCGCGAACGCGATGATGACGGTTGTCACGGTGCTGCCACCCCCGGCTCAGATCTTTTCGACCACAGTCAGCAGGTCGCGGGCTCGACGGTCGACGAGCACATTCTCCAGCCAAACCGGCTCGCCGTCCGGACCGCTCAACGGCACTCGCCAGTTCGGGTACTCATCGATAGTGCCCGGCTGGTTCTGCACCCGCCGGTCTCCGATCGCGTCACCCAACGCGACGCCCAGTAGCCGGCAGGGGGTCCGGGTCAAGTAGCGGTAGAGCGCCGCGACCGTCGCCTCCACATCGGCCCCGGGCTGGAGAAGGCCGCGCGAGCGCAGCTCGGCCAACCACGCCTCCCGCTCGGCTTGGTCGATCGCCAGCTCCTGGTCCACCGGACGCGTCAGCACCCCCAGCCGCTCCCGCAATCGAACGTGATCGCCGGCCAGGTAGCCCGCCGTCGGAGGCAAGTCGTGGGTGGTGACCGAAGCCAGGCAGTACTCCCGCCACCGCTCCGGCGCGAGTGGGGAGGAGTCACCGGCGAAGTCACGCTCGAACCACAGGATCGAGGTGCCGAGGACGCCACGGTCGCTCAGGTAGTCCCGCACCCATGGTTCAACCGTCCCCAAGTCCTCGCCCACCACGACCGCGCCGCTGCGCTGCGCCTCCAGAGCGAGGATGCCGACCATCGCCTCGTGATCGTAGCGCAGGTAGGTGCCCTTGGTCGGGCCGGTGCCCGCGGGAATCCACCACAGTCGGAACAGCCCGATCACGTGGTCCACCCGGATCCCCCCCGCGTGCCGCAGGATGGCGCGGACCATCTCCCGGTAGGGCGCGTACGCCTGCTCGGCCAGTCGGTCCGGTCGCCACGGGGGCTGGCTCCAGTTCTGACCGTTCTGGTTGTAGGGGTCCGGCGGTGCCCCGACCGTGATCCCCTGAGCGTAGGTGTCTTTCAGCGACCAGGCGTCCGCGCCGTACGGGTGGACGCCGACTGCCAGGTCGTGCATGATGCCCAACGCCATTCCAGCCTGCACGCTGGCGGCCTGGGTGCCCGCGAGCTGGTCGTCCAGCACCCACTGCAGCCAGCAGGCGAAGTCGATCTCGCCGGTGTTCTCGGCGGCGAAGGACGCCACCGCCGGCGACGACGGGTGCTGCAGTTCTTCCGGCCAGTCGACGAAGCGCGGACCGTGGTGCTCGCTCAGCACCGACCACCGCGCGAACCTTTCCAGTCCCTCCCCGGCCCGGCGTCGGAAGGCTTCGAACGCGAGTTCCCGGCCCGGGGTTCGGGGCAGCTCGAAGATGATCTTCAAAACTTCCCTTTTTACCGCCCAGCTGGCGTTGCGATCGATCGTGCGCCACAGACCAGGATCGTCCAGGGTGCTGCGCAGCGCGGCGAGGCGCGCGCGTTGGTCCGCGTCGGCGTCGGCTGCCTCAGGGATCCGTTCGGGCCGCAGATACAAAGGGTTGAAGAACCGACGCGTGCTCGGCAAGTAGGGCGAGGGTTCCATCGGCGGCACCGGCTCGGCTGCGTGCAACGGATTGATCAGGATGTAGTCGGCCCCGTGCCGAGCCGCGGACCAGACGGCGAGATCGGTGAGATCGGTCAGGTCGCCCACCCCCCACGACTGTCGGGATCGGACGCTGTAGAGCTGGGTGGCCAGACCCCAGGCCCGTCGATCGCCCAACGACGCCGGCAGTCCGAGCCAGGCGGGCGTGACGATCAGCGGCATCGCCGCGTCGTGACCGCCGCTGCGCGCCCGTACGGTGTGGTAGCCGAGGGGAAGATCGCCCGGGATCTCGAACCTGGCCTCGCCGACGTTGCGACCGTCGATCTCCCGCGGCAGGTTCCACTCCAGCTGAGCGAGCCGCCGGCCCCCTCCGGTCTCCAGTTCGACCCAGATGTCGACCGGGTCACCGTCGGTGACGTGCACCCAGCTCATGGTCGAGGCGCCCTCTCGGGTGGCCAGGCACGACGGCAACATCCGGGTCCACGGCGCCCGGTCGTGCGCGGCGAGGGCCTCCGCCGCCAGGTCCGCAGTGGAGGCGTCCACATCCAGCCCGGCCAGCACCGCGATCACGGTCTCGGCGTCGACGGTGACGTGATTTCCCTGCCAGTCCCAGTAGTCGGTAGCGATGCCGTGGGCCCGCGCGAGTTCCAGCAGGGCTTGGTCGAGTTCGGCCATGGGTTCATCCTGCCGCAGTGGGTTCATCCTGCCGCAGACCGGGGAACGCGGCTATGCGGCAGCGCGCGCCTTCCGCGTCACGACGAAGGAGCGGATGCCCACCACCAGGTAGGCCACGCAGAGCACGAACAAGATCACACTGGTGATGATCGCGGCCGGCCGCTCCGCGGTGCCCGCGACCAGCTGGCCGATCTTGGCCACGTTCATCACCGAACCGAGTGCGCCGAGCAAGGCAACCACCAAAGCGGCGTGGATGCCGAACCGGTGCGACGTCGGCCGGCTGGCCACCGCCGCGCAGATCAAGATCAGTCCACCCACGAACGCGGGGATCAGAGCTGTCACACTGCTGCCCGCGGCCACGACAAAGGCCACTACTCCGATCGCCACGAGGGCGGCGCCGAGGATGGTGGTCAGTCGGGTCATGTCTGCTGCACTCCTTGTTGTTCGATATTGTTTCTTCGATATTGTTCTTCGAGTTGCCGGCGAAGAATGGTCTTCTGAGAAGCATCGATCTCTGAGTAGCATTGGTCTCTGAGTTGGCCGGCGAAGCCCGCAGAACCCTCAATCGTACCCGAGCGGACCAAACCCCCAGGGCCTGTCCGGCGGCACCAATTCGTCGCGGCGGCCGCCGCGATCCCGTACTGTGCCGGACGGAAGCCTGCCCTCACCTCCTTGGGAGATCGATGTCTGTGTCACTTCGCCTGGCCGGGCCGCAGACCCGGCCACGCCTGCGATGAGCCTCACCGTCCGCACTGCGTCTCCGGAGGATCTCCGGACGGCTTTCGACGCGGTTCTGGCCCCGAGCTTCGTCCATGATGAGCTGGAGCCATACGAGGAGTTCACCGCCAAGCTCGACGATGGGGCCACCACCCTGCTCGTCGGGGCCGACGAGCAGGACGAGATCGTGGCCGCCGCCGTGTTCGTCAATTTGCCGGCGGCCAGTTCAGTGGTACTGCGTCAGATGGCCACGCGGGAGGATCTCCGCGGCACCGGGCTGGGTTCGGAGCTCTATCGCGGGTTCATCGCGACCCTCGCGGCCAGCCAGCAGCCGAGCCTGGTGCTCGCTGAGCTTCAGCACCCCGACTTCCACTCCGCCCACCCCGC
Source organism: Microlunatus sp. (assembly GCA_030452945.1). Lineage (GTDB taxonomy): Bacteria > Actinomycetota > Actinomycetes > Propionibacteriales > Propionibacteriaceae > Microlunatus. The sequence continues at coordinate 6,967 of JAKDLH010000075.1, forward strand.
CACGGGGACCCGCTCTCCCGGTTGCGGTTCTACGATCGCTTCGACGCCCGGATCATCGATGTGCCCTACTACCAGCCGGCCTTGGCTCTGGGGCTGGAGCCGGTGTACGGCCTGGTGCTGGTGGCGCTCTACGTCCGGCCAGATCTGATCAACCCCGACCGGACCTACCTGGATCCGCCGGAGAACCTGTTGTTCGCGCTCCGCAGCCTGCTGTGGGCCGACGGCGACCCCGACGAAGCGGCGGCCGCGGCGTTGCTCACCGCGGCGTCGAGGTCGCGGGTCCGTCTGGTCCCGCTCAGCGATTACACCGAGGTCACTCCGGGGCTACCCCCGAAAGGGTGGCATCCGGGCCGCTACTGACGCCGAGGGCCATGGCGGCGGAGGCGAGCGCGTTCACCTCGTTCCGATCGTCTTGACCTCGTGCCGATCGCCTTGGGTGCGGAAGTGACTAACGTGCCGCTCAACGCCCCTCGCGGGTCCCGCACACCGCTCAAGCGACCACGAGCTGCGCATTTGTCCGGGCCGTGCGTCCTCAGCGATCGGTGGCCGCCAACTGGCCGCAGGCACCGTCGATCTCGCGGCCGCGGGTGTCCCGCACGGTCACCGGCACGCCCTTGTCCCGCAGCCGGCGGACGAACTCGGCCTCGTCGCGGCGTCGCGAGGCCGTCCAGCGCGACCCCGGGGTCGGGTTCAGCGGAATCAGGTTGACGTGCACCCAGCCCCAGTTCCCGCGCCGCTTGAGCACCTTGGCCAGCAGATCGGCGCGGAAGGCCTGGTCGTTGACGTCCCGGATCAAGGCGTACTCGATCGAGACGCGTCGCTTGGTCTGACGGGCGTACTCCCAGGCAGCGTTGACCACCTCGTCCACGTTCCAGCGGGTGTTGATCGGCACCAGCTCGTCGCGGAGCTCATCGTCCGCCGCGTGCAGCGACAGCGCCAAAGTGACCGGGATGCCCTCGGTGGCCAGTTGCTGCATCCGCGGCACCAGGCCAACGGTGGACACGGTGATCCCGCGGGCGCTCATGCCCAGCCCGTCGGGAGTCGGCGTGACCAGCTGCCGGACCGCCCCGATCACCGCCTTGTAGTTGGCCATCGGCTCACCCATGCCCATGAAGACCACGTTGCTGACCCGGTGACCGTCGATGTCGCCGTGCCGCAGCCGGCGTGACCCGTCGACCACCTGCTCGACGATCTCGGCGGTGCTCAGGTTGCGCTGCAGGCCGCCTTGCCCGGTGGCGCAGAACGGACAGGCCATGCCGCAGCCCGCCTGGCTGGACACGCACATGGTGACCCGGTCGGGATAGCGCATCAGCACGCTCTCCACCAGCGCATTGTCGTAGAGCCGCCACAGGGTCTTCACCGTGTCACCGTGGTCGGCGGTCTGGGTGCGGACCTCGCGGAGCAGGTCCGGCATGAAGCTCGCCGCCAGCGAGGCGCGGACGGTCTCCGGCAGATCGGTCCACTCCCCCGGGTCGGTCCGCAGCCCTTCGAAGTAGTGCGCCGAGAGCTGACGGGCCCGGTACGCCCGATGGCCGGCTGCCTCGACCAACTCGCGCCGTTGAGTGGGTGTGAGGTCGGCCCAGTGCCGCGGCGGTTGGCCCCGTCGCGGCGACTCGAAGACCAGCGGGAGCGGCTCGCTCATCCGCCGGGAACCGTCAGATACATGATCAACCAGGCTACCGGAGCGGTGACCAGCAGCGAGTCCAGTCGGTCCATCACGCCGCCGTGGCCGGGCAGCACCGAGCTCATGTCCTTGATGCCGAGGTCACGTTTGATCAGCGACTCGATCAGATCGCCCAAGACACCGATCGGCACCAGACAGATGCCCAGGACCAGGCCCACCCAGAACGGCTGCCGGAGCGCGAAGACGCTCATCAGCACCGCGGCGACCAGCCCGAAAAGCACCGAGCCGGCAAAGCCCTCCCACGACTTCTTCGGACTGATCCTCGGAGCCATCGGATGCTTGCCGAACAGCACCCCGAGCACGTACCCGCCGGTGTCGCTCATCACCACCACCAGCATGAACGTGACGAGCCGCGCGACTCCGTTCTCCCCGGCTAGCATCAAGGCCGCGAACGACCCGAGCAGGGGGACGTAGCCGATGATCATCAAGCTGGCCGAGACGTCGGTCACGTAACCGCTGGCACCGCCCGGAATCCGCCAGACCAAGCTGGCCAGCACGGTCAACGCCAACGCGGCCAGCAGCACGCTCGTGGTGGAGAAGACCACCGGCTGCTGCCGACCGGCCAGGTAGGAGCCGATCGAAATACCCAGGGTGCCGACGATGATCGGCACGATCGCGGCCCTCATGCCGTGCCGCTGCAACGTCTGGTAGAGCTCCCAGGAGCCCATCGACAAAGCTACGGCCACCAACAGCACGAACGCGGGCTTGAAGAACAGCAGGCTGAGCACGACGTAGACGCCTAGCCCGACCCCCAACCCGATGGCCGCAGGCAGGTTTCGTCCGGCCCGGCCATGATTGCGCGCAGCCGGCGGGACCGGCTCGGGCGACGTCGGTTCAGGCTGGGAGCCGTCGGCGGCCGGGCCGGAGGTATCGCTCACGGCCATCAGGCCTCGTAGAACTCAGCAGCCCGCTGCTTCTCGCTACACCTCAAGGAGCTCGGACTCCTTGTTCTTCAGCACGTCATCGATCTGGTCGACGTACGTCTTGGTGATCTGGTCGAGTTGCTTCTCGGCCCGGGTCACCTCGTCCTCGCCGGCCTCCTTATCCTTGACCAGCTTGTCCAAAGTGTCCTTGGCCCACCGGCGGTGGTTGCGCACCGAGATCCGGGACTCCTCCGCCTTGTGCCGGGCCAGCTTGATGTACTCCTTGCGCCGCTCCTCGGTCAGCTGGGGCAGCGTGACCCGGATGACGTGCCCGTCGTTCGAGGGGTTCACCCCCAGGTCGGAGTCGCGGATCGACTTCTCGATCGCCGTCATCGACGACCGGTCGTACGGGGCGATCAGCACCATCCGGGCATCCGGCACCTGAAAGCTGGCCAGCTGTTGCAGCGGGGTCGGCGCGCCGTAGTAGTCGGCGGTGAGCTTGGCGAACATCGCCGGGTGCGCTCGACCCGTGCGGATCGCCGCGAACTCCTCTTTGGCGTACTCGACGGCCGAGTCCATTTTGAGTTCGGCCTCGGTCAGGATGTCGGGGATCACGGATCGGCTCCTCGGGTGATCAGGCGTGGACGGTCGTTCCGATCTTCTCACCTGCGACGACCGACACGATCGAGCCCGGGCTGTCGAGACTGAAGAAGATCATCGGCAGCGCGTAGTCGCGCGCCATGGAGATCGCCGTGGCGTCGGCGACCTTGAGGTCGCGCGCCAGGTACTCGTCGTAGCTGAGATGGTCGAACTTGACCGCCTCGGGGTGGTGCTTGGGATCGGCGTCGTACACGCCGTCGACTCCTTGCTTGCCCATCAGCAACACCTCGGCGCTGATCTCCAGCGCCCGCTGGGCAGCCACGGTGTCGGTGGAGAAGTAGGGCATGCCCGAGCCCGCGCCGAAGATGACCACCCGGCCCTTCTCCAAGTGACGCTCCGCCCGCCGCGGGATGTAGGGCTCGGCCACCTGTCCCATCGTGATGGCCGTCTGCACCCGGGTCTGCACCCCCTGTTTCTCGCAGAAGTCCTGCAGCGCCAAGCAGTTCATCACGGTGCCGAGCATGCCCATGTAGTCGGCTCGGTCGCGCTCCATGCCACGCTGCTGCAGCTCGGCGCCCCGGAAGAAGTTGCCGCCGCCCACCACGACCGCCACCTGGGTGCCGCCGGCGACCACCTCGGCGATCTGACTGGCCAACCCCGAGACCATGTCGGGATCGACCCCGACCCGACCGCCACCGAACACTTCTCCGGAGAGCTTGAGCAGGACGCGCTTGTACGGGCTGCTCACATCAGGCCGCGGCTTCGAACCGGACGAAGCGGGTCACCTTCACCCCGGCCTGGTCGAGCAGGGTCTGAACCGGTGTCTTGTTGTCGGTCACCGACGGCTGCTGGAGCAGGCAGACGTCCTTCAAGAATGCGTTCACCCGCCCCTCGACAATCTTGGGCACCGCGCGCTCCGGCTTGCCTTCTTCCTTGGCCGTGGCCTCGGCTATCCGCCGCTCATTCTCCAGCAGCTCGGCCGGTACCTCAGCCGCGGACAGGTACCGCGGCTTCATCGCCGCCACCTGCATGGCCGCGGTCCGGGCCGCGGTCGCGTCGTCGCCCTCGTACTGCACGACCACTCCCACCTGGGGTGGCAGATCGGAGGACCGCTTGTGCAGGTAGACCGCCGTTTGACCCTCGACGTAGGCGGCGTTGGCGATCTCCAACTTCTCGCCGATGGTCGCTGACAACTCGCTGACCACCTCGGCGACGGTTTTACCGGACTCCAGGACGGCGGCGTTGGCCTCCGCCACCGAGTTGGCCCGCCCTGCGGCGACGGCGGCGACAACCTCGTCGGCCAGCGCCTGGAACTCGGCGTTCTTGGCCACGAAATCGGTCTCCGCGCCGAGTTGGACCAGGGCGCCGTCGGCGAACGCGACCAGGCCGTTGGCGGCGATGCGTTCGGCCCCACGCTTAGCCGCCTTGGCCTGCCCGGCCACGCGGAGCAGGTCGATCGCGGCGTCGAAGTCGCCGTCGGCCTCGGTCAACGCCTTTTTCGCATCCATCATCCCGGCGCCGGTGGCGTCGCGGAGCTTCTTCACATCGGTCGCGGCGAATCCCGCCATCAGATCTCGTTCCTCGTCATCGTGTGTGGATAGGGGTGTGCTGAGGCATTAGGCCTCGCTGGGCTCCTTGGGAGCCTCGCCTTCGGCGCGGTCCGCCGCAAGCTCGGCTTCCGCCGCTGCTACTGCCGGAACCTCGTCAGCCGGAACCGGGGCCGTGTCGGCCGCGGGCACATCCTCAGCCACAGCCAGGCCGGTCACCT